>CAZNSB010000757.1:0-2341 GCA_964575155.1 uncultured Planctomycetaceae bacterium
GGCCTGCCCGAGTGCCAGCTCACCCTCGCCCAGGCGGCCATCTACATGGCCTGCGCGCCCAAGAGCAACGCCTCGGCCACGGCCGTCTGGTCCGCCGTCGCCGACGTCAAGGAAAACCGCACCCTCCCCGTCCCCAAGCACCTCCGCAACGCACCCCACCCGAAGATGAAGGAACTCTACGGCTACTCCGAGGGCTACCAGTACAGCCACGACCACCCCGGCGGCGTCAGCCCCGACCAGGACTACCTTGGCGTGGAGAAGACCTACTACAGGCCCACCCCCCGCGGGTACGAGAAGCACATCGCCGCGTACCTGGAATGGGTCAGGAAGCTCCAGGCGGGCCCCACCCCGCCGTAAACGGCGGGGCTTGGAACGGCCCTACGGACTTCTCATATTTTGCCCCCGGTCGAAGACCGGGGGCCCTCCTCGGGCGAGAAAGGTCCCACTCCGTCCCACTCTTCGAGCTTGTGGGGAGTTTTGGGCTTGACCCGGGCGGGAGGGGGACGTTCTGATATCCGCCGTGAAAAAACGCGTGCGGAAGCAGATTCGGAAGAAGCTGGCGGAACTGAACCCGACCGTCCTCCACGCCAAGAGCATGGCCGCGTGCAAACGGCTGATCACGCAGCCGGAGTTCGAGCGGGCGCGGGTGGTGATGTTGTACCTGTCCATGCCGGGGGAGGTGGACACGGCGCCGCTGGCGCTCCGCGGGTGGCAGGACCAGAAGACCGTCTCGGCCCCGAAGTGCTCCTGGGACCACCGGCGAATAGTCCCCCTCCAGATCCACTCCATGGAGGCCGGGCTGGTCGCGACCAAGGGCGCCCTCCGCGAGCCGGAGGCCGGTGAGCCGGTGCCCCTGGAGACCCTCGACCTGGTGGTGGTGCCGGGGATGGCGTTCGACCGGCGCGGGAACCGCCTGGGGCGGGGGGCGGGATTCTACGACCGGTTTCTGGCCTCGCCGCAATTCCGCGGCACGGCCGTCGGGCTGGCCTTCCGCGAGCAGGTCCTCGAGCAACTGCCCGTCCGGGAGAATGACGTCCCCGTCCACATGCTGGTGACGGATGAAGAAGTCCTGCGTTTTTCGCCGGCCGGCCAGACCGGCCGGGGCAGGGAACCCGGGAGCAAGACATGACCAGAGCCCAACGTAACCTCGTCATCGCCGTGGTCGCCATCGCCGTGGTCGTCCTGATCGTCATCGGGACCCTGCGCCGGGGTTCGAGGCCCCCTGCCGGCACCGCGCCGGCCACCGCGCCCGCCGCCCCGGCCACCCAGCCACGGACCCCTGCCTCGACGGCGCCGGCGTGGGTGCCCAAGACGCCCCCCGCGGGGGGCATTCCCGCGCCCCCCGCCGGGCAGCTTCCCCCCGCCGAGCGCGCCAAGGCGATGAGCCTCCTGGAGCGGGGCCTGCAAGGGCTCGAGGGCAAAGAGCTGATCGCCGCCCGGTCGGCCCTGGCCGATGCCCTGAACACGGGGGCCCTTTCCGCGAGGCAGGCGGACGCGGCCCGTGGACATCTGACCCGGCTGGCGCAGAGGACCCTTTTCAGCCCGCGGCGGTTCCAGGACGACCCGTGCGTCGTCTGGTACCGGTTCAAGCGAGGCGAGGTCCTCGCCCGCGTCGAGCGTACGCTGAAGCTCCACGTCCCCGCCCAACTGCTGCTGAAGATCAACGGCATCCCCGAGGCCGAGAAGATCCAAGCCGGGCAGACGCTCAAGTTCGTCCGGGGCCCCTTCCACGCGGTGATCACCAAGAGCCGGTTCACCATGGACGTGTATCTGGAGCAGCCGGACACCAAGCGGATGATCTTCGTCAAGCGCTTCCGGGTGGGCGTGGGGCAGGACGGCTCGACGCCCACCGGCCGGTGGCGGGTCGCCCTGGGCAGGAAGATGAAAGAGGCGCCGTGGACGCCGCCGTCGTCCAGCAGGCTGCCCCGACGGAAGATCCTCTACGGCCAGAAGGGCTACCCGCTCGGGAGGAAGGGGTACTGGATCAGCCTGGAGGGGATCGAGGGGAACATCTACGCGGCGGAGGACGGCTACGGCATCCACGGGACACACGACGCCAACAGCATCGGGCGGGCGTCCTCGATGGGGTGCATCCGGCTGGTGGATGAGGACATCGAGCAGGTCTTCGCCCTGCTGTACGAGCACTGGAGCACGGTGACCGTACGGAAATGACCGCGCGGGCGGCGAAGGCGGAGCCGGTTGCGTTGTGGCCCGTGGCACGGCCGTCTCGGCCGTGCGGGCACAATCTCTTGATTAAGAAGCTGTTTCAGAACCCGATCTCTCGGGTGGCACTGGTTGCTCGCAACCCGTGTCGCTCGATGTGGGAACACGGCTTGCCAAG
>CAZNSB010000758.1:0-2341 GCA_964575155.1 uncultured Planctomycetaceae bacterium
GTCGAACAGTGTTGTGGCGAGCGTCGTGTCCGCTGCGATCCCAAGCGTCCCCGCTGCAACGGTCGTCGTGCCCGTGTACGTGTGATTACCCTTGAGGACCAACCGGCCCAGGCCGTCCTTTGTCAGGCTGCCGTTCGAGATGGCTCCGAGCATCGTGGCGAAGTCGCCGGTTGATGCCGGGTTGTCGTTCACCGTCACCGTGCGGGTCCCGGCGGCAAGGTCGAGGGGGTTTGTGAACTCGGTCTCGCTGTCGGCGGTAATCGAGCCGAACATCAGGGCGGAACCGTTCGGCACGCAGTGCTTGTCGTCCCACGTGAGGGGCGTCGGGCTCGCAGTGCCGCCAATCGCGACCACCGTCTTGCCGCCATGGGCGGCGAACCCGCCGCCGCCCCACCACTGGAGGATGTCCCGCCCACTGCTGCCAAGGCTGCGGGTGAAGGTGGTCGGGCCCATGCATTCAAGAACGCCGCCGTCGAACGCCAGTTTGCTTTCGGTGGGCAGGCCGGCGCCGCTGGTTGCGCGAAGGCTCCCCTCCGTAAGCTTTGTGTAGTCTGAATAGGTGTTCGTGCCCGAGAGTACCACGGTCCCCGCTCCTGACTTCTCCAGTTTCCCGTAGCCCAGTATCGTCTGACCGAAGTTCGCCGTGCCGTCAGCCATATGGAATTCCACTGTACCACCCACGACGACCGGGCCCTGTGGGCAGGCGGTGGGCGATTCGATGCGCAATGTGCCCCCCGTCTGGACGACCGTGGGGCCCGTATACGTACTGATTCCACTCAGCACGCACAGTACGTGGTACCCCACGTCAATCGCGCCGGAACCGCTGACCTCTCCACTGAAAAAGTCCCCGCCCTCTCGGAAGGCGCTTCCGCCAAGTGTCAAAACATGGCCATCCAGATGGACCGGGCCGGAGAAGGTCATGCATCTATCGTCATTGACAATCCTGCTGTCGCCCTCAACCGTGACGGGGCCCGTCCACGTAATATCGCCTCCATCCGGGCTTGAATCGTACGCCGCAAAAGTGGATAGAAGATCCGTCCCGCCGGGTCCCCGCCCGAGAACGAGCGTCTCTCCGGAAATGGTCAGGTCGGGATTTTCGTAAAAAGCCAGGGTGGCGCCCGGCCGGACGATGGTCGCGCCAGCGGTCGAGCCAAGGGCGGAGGGGCCGCCCACATCCACCCGGCCCTCGGCGACCGTCAAGTCGCCGTCAAAGGTGTTCGTGCCGGAAAGCAGGAGCCTCCCGGCACCCGTTTTCATCAGCCCTCCGTTGGAGAGGCTGCCCGAGAGGCTGCCGGCGCTTCCTTTTGTGGTCACCATCACGGTGCGCGTGCCGCCGTTCAGGTCGATGGGGTTCTGGAACTCCACGGTGCCCAGTTGAAGCGCGTGGCCCAGGGGCACGAAGTGGTCCTCGCCCCACGTGACCGTGGCCGGAGTGTTATCGCCTCCAAGGTTGACCATGGATGAATACGTCTTGCTCGATCGTGCGAAGCCTCCGCTGCCGGTCCACTGCACCTGCCCGGGTCCGGTCCCGAGGCTGCGGGTGAAGGTCCCCCTCATGGCGAAGGCGCCGCCCGCCAGGACGAGGTTGCTGGACAGGGGAAGCCCGGTGCCGTCCTTGGCTGCGAGGGTGCCTTCCGAGACGATGGTGGGCCCGCTATAGGAGTTGGTGCCCGTAAGCCGCAAGAACCCTGAGCCGGTCTTCATCAACCCGCCGTTGCTCAGCGTGCCCGAAAGTATCCCCCCAGCCTGATATCCCGGATTGGCGGTGAAGATGCGAACGGTGCGAGTGGCCCCGGCCAGGTCGATCGGATTCATGAGATTAAGGGTGCCGTAGCCGTCCAGCGATTGGAGGATCAGTTCACAGCCGTCAGGGACGAAGCCGCCGGCTCCCCAGACGAGGGGCGAGCCGTTGCCGAGGTTCACGTTGGCCTCTTTTGCGTAGCCGCTGATGCTGCGTGCCGCAAACCCGCCGCTGGCGGTCCATTGGATCTGTCCGTCTCCCGCGCCGAGGCTGCAGGTCAGCGTTGTGCCCCTCACGAGGCACTGAACGCCGCCCGCCAGGCGGATGTTGCCCGACGGCAACTCCATGAAGTCGCCATTGCTGAATTCGAGCGCGCCCTCGGTAATCGTCGTGACGCCGCTGTAGTCCGGGTGCCTTATCGTGGCGTGGCCGGGCGTGGTCTTGACGAGGTCGGCCGCCCCGGCCAGGTGCACGGTCGCCGTCCCGGAACGTATGTCGTACGACGAGGCGGTCAGTGTGCCGCTGCCGACAATCGTGCCGCCGTTCAGGGTGACCGTTCCGACCGCGCTGTCGTAGGTCTGGCAATCGAGCGTGCCTTCC
>CAZNSB010000759.1:0-2336 GCA_964575155.1 uncultured Planctomycetaceae bacterium
AGAACCAGTGCGAGAAGCCGTGCTGCGGCGTGAGGCTGTCGCCGAGGTGCCACTTCCCGCTGAGGGCGACGGCGTACCCGCCGGCCGACAGCACGTCCGTATAGCAGGTCATCCCCTCGACGTACCTCGCCGGGCGCGGCGGCATGTTCCGCTCGCGGATCCAGTCGTGCACGCCGTGGGCCGAGGGAATCCGACCCGTCATCAGCGAGGCCCGCGCCGGCGAGCAGACCGGGGAGGTGCAGAAGAAGTTCTCGAACCGCACGCCGCCTGCGGCGAGGGCGTCCAGGTTCGGCGTGCGGATCTCCTCGTTGCCGGCACAGCCGAGGGCCCACGGCCCCTGGTCGTCGGTGAGGAGGAAGACGACGTTCGGCGGATCGTTGGGCGAGCCCGGCATTACTCGATGCCTCCCTCGGCGATGAGGACGTTCAGCAGGGAGCGCTGGAAGTGGAGTCGGTTCTCTGCCTGGGTGAGGATGGTCTCGGCGTGGTCGGCCAGGACCGCCTCGGTGATCTCGCACCCGCGGTAGGCCGGCAGACAGTGCATGACGACGGCGCCGGCGGGCGCGGCCGAGAGCAGCTCGCCGTTCACCTGGAAGCCCTCGAAGGCGGCGACGCGCTTCTGCTTTTCTTCCTCCTGTCCCATGGACACCCAGGTGTCGGTGTAGACCACGTGGGCGTCGGCGACGGCGGCGGCGGCGTGGTGGGTCTGCTCGAACGTCCCCGCCCCCGCGGGCAGGGAGGCCACGAAGGCCTCGTCCAGCTCATACCCCCCCGGGCAGGCCAGGACGAACCGCGCGCCCAGTTTCGCGCACAGCGTCGCCAGCGAGCGGGCGACGTTGTTGCCGTCGCCGACGAAGGCGAGCTTCTTGCCGGCCGGATCGCCCAGAAGCTCCATCACCGTCATCAGGTCCGCCATCGCCTGGCAGGGGTGGGAGTAGTCGGTCAGGGCGTTGATCACGGGGGCGGCGGAGTGCTCGGCCAGCTCCAGGACGGTCCGGTGGGCGAAGGTGCGGGCGGCGACCGCGTCGCACATCCGCCCCAGCACCGCCGCGACGTCGCCGACGGCCTCGCGCCGGCCCAGCCCGATGTCCTCTTCGCGCAGGTAGATTGCCGCACCGCCCAACTGCACGATGGCCGCCTCGAAGCTCGCCCGCGTCCTCAGCGAAGGCTTCTCGAAGACCAGCGCCAGGGTCTTCCGCGGGCAACTGGCCGGCAGCCTGCCGGTCTGGAACCGCCGCTTGTCGGCCAGCGCCCGTTCCAGCAGGCCTCGAAGCTGCCCGCCCGAGAAGTCCGCGATGCCTGTGAAGTCTTTCATCCCGGCGATCCCGTCGAGCCTCCGGCCTTGTGGATGAGCGTCCCCACGCCGTGCTCGGTGTAGATCTCCAGCAGCAGGGAGTGGGCGAAGCGTCCGTCGATGATGTGGGCGCGTTCCACGCCGGCGCCGAGGGCCCGCAGGCAGGCCTCCACCTTCGGCAGCATGCCCGTGGTGATCGTGCCGGCGGCGATCATCTTGCGTATTCCTTCCTCGGTGATGTCGCTGATCCGGCTGCCGGGGTCGGCGACGTCGGCGCGGATGCCGTGGGTGTCGGAGACGACCACGAGCTTCTCGGCCTTCAGGGCCGCGGCCACCTCGCCGGCCGCCGTGTCGGCGTTGCAGTTGAGCTTTCCTCCCGACCGGTCGTGCCCCATCGGGGCGATCACCGGAATGGTGTTCGCCTCGCACAGCAGCTCGATCAGCCGGGCGTTCACCTCCGTCACCTGCCCCACGAAGCCCAGGTCGATCTTCCGCTCCCCTTCCGTCAGGAACAGCCTCTCCCCGAACAGCACGCAACTGCTGAGCGCGTGCAGGCCCATCGCCGCCGAGCCCAGGCGCTCGATGACCTGGACGATGTGGCGATTGATCTCGTTGCACAGCACGTGCTCGACGACCGCCAGCGTCCGCTGGTCGGTGTATCGCCGGCCCTGGACGTACTGGACCTCCAGCCCGGCCTCTTCCATCGCCCGGGTGATGGCCTTGCCCCCGCCGTGGACGATCACCGGGCGCATGCCCACCGTGTTCATGAAGACCACGTCGGTCAGCAGGTCGGCCAGGGCCTCCTCGTCGGCCATGACCGACCCGCCCATCTTGACCACGACGGTCTTGTCCGCGAAGCGCTGGATGTACTCCAGCGCCTCGACCAGCACCTTCGCCTTGGCGATGGCCTCTTCCATGTCGCTCTCCCCGCCGGGGGAACCCCAAAAGCTATTCACACCGAGCGGACACGTCAAGGCGATTTGCGGCCCGCTGTCGAACCCGAATAGTAATGTCCGGTCTTAACCAGATAAGAATGTCCGCTT
>CAZNSB010000760.1:0-2335 GCA_964575155.1 uncultured Planctomycetaceae bacterium
CTCCCGGGCTCTTCGGCACCGGCACGGTGACCGTGGAGGGGGCGGGCTCGAGGTGGACCTGCACCGATTCCCTCACCGTCGGCGGCGATTCCCCGTCCTACCCGGCGCCGGGATTGCTTGAGGTCGCCGGCGGCGGGACGGTCGACGTCAACCATACGCTGACGGTGACCTCGCAGGGCGTCCTCGACGTCGCCGACGGCGGGCTGGTGATTGCGGGCCTGCTTTCGGCCGGCACGGTCCGGACATCCGCCGGCTCGACGCTGCGGGTCAATTCCCTGAGCCTTGGCGGCGCGCGGTCGCTCAACGGCCATCTCCAGATCGGGCACAGCGGCGGGAGCGGGTCCGGCAGCGAGACGGTGGGGGCCGGGCAGAGCCTCTCGGTGGCACAAGACCTGGTGATCGCGTACGACGCCCCGGCCCTGCTGACCCTCACCGGCGGAGGGACCGTGGGCGTCGGCGCCACGGCCGAGGTCCGCGCCGGGGGCACGGTGAACGTCGCGGACGGCCTGCTGGCCGCCGACGTGCTGGCCCTGGCCGGCGGGACGGTCCTGACGACCGCTGGCGCGACCGTCCGCGTCAACGCCCTGAGCGGCTTCGGCGCCGCGCCGAGCTTCAACGGGCACCTCCAGATCGGCCACGCCGGCGGGGGCGGCTCCGGCGGCTGCACCGTGTGTGCCGGCGAGAGCCTCTCCGTCGGACGGGACCTGATCGTCGGCCATGACGCCGCCGGGGCGCTGGCCGTGACGAACGGCGGCGTCGTTTCCAATGCGGCCGGTTACGTCGGCCGGGAGACCGGCGCGACCGGCACGGTGACCGTGAACGGCACCTGGAGCAACAGCGGTCACCTGTACCTCGGCTATGACGGCTGCGGCGCCCTGACCGTTTCCAACGGCGGGCAGGTCGCCAACGCCGCGGCCTATCTCGGGTTTTCGGTGGGCGCTGCCGGCACGGTGACCGTGGACAACGGCACCTGGACCAACAACTCCGGCCTGTGGATCGGAAACAGCGGCACCGGCGCCCTGGCCGTCCGCAACGGCGGGCAGGTCGCCAGCCCCGCCAGCTACGTCGGCGTCTGGGGCGGGGCCGCCGGCGAAGTGACGGTGGAGAATGCCACCTGGGCCACCAACGGCAGCCTGTGTGTCGGCTACTACGGCAGCGGCGCCCTGACGGTCGCCGGCGGCGGGCACGTCGTGAACCACCGCGGCTACGTGGGCCGGTGCGCCGGCTCCTCCGGGGCGGTCGTGGTCGCCGGACCCGGCGCGACCTGGACCTGCACCGAATCCCTGTACGTCGGCGGCGACGAATCCGGCGACGGGGGCGCCGGCCTGGTCGAGGTCGGCCCCGGGGGGTTCGTCGACGTGGCCGATGACCTGGAGATATGGACCGACGGCACCGTGACCCTCAACGGCGGGAAGATGTTCGTCGGCGGCATCGAGTTCAAGGGCAGCGCCTTCCACTTCAACTCCGGGACGCTCCAGATCGAGGACGACCTGACGCTCACCAGCCAGCTCATCACCGAGCTGTTCGGCCCGACGACGTCCATCGTGGGCGGGCAGACGTTCATCGTGACGGGCACGGCCGCGCTGGAGGCGCCGCTGATCCTGGACGGCGGGACGCTGACGGTCGCGGCCCTGGTCCAGCCGGAGCAGTTGGAGGTCCGGGGCGGCAGCTTCGGCATGCCCGGCGGGATTCGCATCGGCACCGGCGGGCCCCTCGGGGCGGCGGTGACCGTCCAATCCGGGAAGACGCTCAGCCTGCTCGGCGACGTGACCATCGACCCGGACGGGTCCCTCACCGTCGAGGGCGGGACGGCCTCGGCCGGGGCCTTGACCAGTCACGGCTTCCTGGGCGGCTATGGCCAGGTCGCAGGCCCTCTCGCCAACGCCGGCGGGGGGGAGGTCTTCGTCGGCGTCGGCCGGCAGTTGAAGCTGACCGGCACGGTCACCAACGACGGGGGGCAGGTGACCCTCGCCGGGGGCATCCTGTGGTGCACGCAGGCCTTCGAGAACGACGCCGGGCTGGCCGTCGGCAACGGCGTGCTCCGCGCCGACGGCGGGATGACCAACCAGGCCACCATGGCCTTCAGCGGGCTGACCAACGTCATCGGCGACCTGGACAATACGCTCGCCGGGTTGGTGATCGTCTCGGGGATCGGCCCGACGACCTTCTTCGACGACGTCTGCAACGACGGGGAGATCCGCGTCAGCGCCGGCTGCGCCGCCACCTACTTCGGGGAGGTCACCGGAAGCGGGACCTTCTCCGGGGCCGGCACCAACTATTTCGAGGGCGACTTGAAGCCCGGCGACAGCCCGGCGGCCCTTTCGTTCGGCGGGAA
>CAZNSB010000761.1:0-2328 GCA_964575155.1 uncultured Planctomycetaceae bacterium
GGCGCGGGGCCGGCTACGGCGGGTACGTCAACATAGTCACCGACGCCTCCAGCAGCCCCGACTGGAACGTCAAGAACCCGCCGATCTTCTACGTCAACGCCACCGAGCTGGACGGGCGGTTTCCGCAGAACGTCTGGTTCGACCTGGGCGTGGCGACCGGCACGCAGGTGACCGGCCTGAACTACTATTACACGGTCGATGCCGAGCCCCTGCCGGCCATGCCGGCGGGGACCTCGACCAGCGCGTCGGTGGGGGAGTTCGAGCAATTGACGGCGGGCGCCCGGCTGTGGCTGGGATCGGAGTATCTCTCCAGCGGCGGGATGGCGGCGCCGCCGCCGGCGGCGAACTTCCCGGGCGCCGCCGCCGGGGAGACGGTCGGGTTCGTCGGCGCCATCTCCCCGCCCGAGAACGGCGTCGCACCCGTCAGCGAGGACCCGAACGGCTGCGCCCCCGGCTCGGCGGCCCGGTCGCTGAAGTACCTCTCCGACCAGCACGCCGAGGTCAACGCCCCCGGCACCCCCCAGCAGATGTACACCGGCCTGGCCGGGGCCATGAGCACCACCACCGCGGGCACGGCCGTGGACGACTTCCTCGACGGCAAGATCGCCTACTGCCAGGCCAACAACCTCCCCATCATGTCCACCCAGACCAACAAGTTCGCCGCCGCCATCGACACCCTCAACCGCGACGGCGACGTCGAGCTGGCCGTCTACTGGGGCAAGGACGCCCAGGGCAAGTCGATGGGCGGGCACGCCACCATGGTCACCGAGATCCAGGAGCTCCACGACGCCGGCGGGAACGTCACCGGGTACGTCGTCAAGGCCGTCGACGACCCCGACCAGACCGACGGCGCCGCCGGCAACAGCACCACCACCTACAAGTTCGACGCCAACGGCAAGCTCGTGCAGGTCGACGGCGGGGCGCCCCCCGGCGCCGGCGGCAGCCTGATCACCTTCCAGATCGAGGACGTCCGCAAGTGGCTGGACCCGTTGGAGTTCCGCTGGGGCGGGACGGGCTTCTACCCCGTGCCCCCCGGCAGCGGGCTGCCCAACCCCGTCCCAGTCGGAGAGCCCGCCGGACCCAAGATCGCCGGCGTGTGCGTCCACTACTACGGCATGCAGGACGTGACGCATCCGACCAACCCCGTCGGCTCGCAACTCATGGTCAACCCCGCCGGCGGGACCGATCCCACCGCCACGCTCGAGATGGACCTCGTCATCGGCAGCTTCACCCCCGTCGAGCCGCTTGCCTCGAGCGTCCTGTCCGTGGGGCTGAACCTCGGCCACAGGCTCAGCGACGACCTCACCAGCGCGGAGTTCATGCCCATCCTCTCGAAGGACACGGAGATCCTGCTGAAGAACTTCATCCTGACCAGCTCCTTCTTCGACATCACCTACCAGATCGACCTGGACGGCGAGGACCCGCACGTGTACCGCCTCCACGGGGACGTGCCCGAGGCGCTGCGGGGAAAGATCTGGTTCCTGTCCGAATCCGTGGACGACCCCGAGGCGTGGATCGAGAGCTTCTTCGACGTGTACTTCGAGCTGGAGCTGACGCCGGACGCCTACAACCTGCTCGGGGCCGATACGACCCTGGTGAACATGCAGATGTTCGGCGACCAGGTCCCCGAGCCTTGCTCGGCGGCCTTGATCGCCCTGGGGCTGTTGGCCCTGGTCCGACGCCGCTGGAAATGCCCGGCCGGGTGACGGAATGCCCTGAATCGAGGCGGGTTCGCCCGCGGGCTCGGGGAGGGAAGGCGGCACCATGGTCAAGTGTTCCCAATGCGGACGGGAGCTCGCCCGCACGCGTGAGGGCGGGCTGGTGGCGGTGATCTCCGGGGCGGTCATGGGAGATGAATACACCGACTCGTACTTCTTCTGCCCTGACTGTGGAGTCTACACGGTGGAAGCCTACCATGATCGGTTCCACGGGGAGGATTCCGTCAGCGTGCAGGGGCCGATCCCCAAAGAGCGGGGCGACGAGAGAGTTGAATTGATCCGCAGGTGTCCGGACCCCGTGAACAAGAACTGCAACTGCGAAGCGCACCGCGAGTATTTCTGATCGCTTCGCCCCTCGAGGCCCGCGACGATCCACCCCAACCGCCGCGTCCACACACACGAACCCCCGCCAGGCATGCACGCAGGCGCCCGCGAGGAAGTCGCCGTCGCCGCCTGGCCGGAGCGCCACGATCCGAAGACCGAAGCCTCGGCCGTCCAGCACGCGATGGATCTCAAGCTCCCCGACGAGGCGGCGTTCTGGGCCGAGTATCCTACGGCATTAAGATAGGGCTTTGCAGCCCGAAGGGCTGAGATTCGCCAGCCCAGGCCA
>CAZNSB010000762.1:0-2315 GCA_964575155.1 uncultured Planctomycetaceae bacterium
GGCGGCGAACGACGGCCGCCATGGCACCCACAGAATCAAAGTTGACGGTACACTAGCCCGCCGCTTTGTCGCGGACTTGCAGCTGCATGTGGGTGCCGCCGGGGCCGTCTTCGGCGCCCGAGACCTCCCACCGCGTCCGCGTCAGCCTCCGGAGGAACCGGAGGTCGTGGCTGACCAGCAGCAGCCCGCAGGGGACCTCGGCGAGGGCGTCTTCGAGGCACTCGATGGAGGGCAGGTCGAGGTGGTTGGTGGGCTCGTCCATGACGATGAGGTGGGGGCGGCGGGCGACGCCCAGTGCGAGCATGATCTTCCGCATCTCGCCGGGGCTGGGCTGATCGGTCTCCATCAGCCGCTGGGGCTCGGAGCCCAGGCACCCGACCACCGACATGACGTCGCCGAGGCGGTCCCCGGGCAGTCGTCGGACGGCGGCGATGACCCGTCGGCCCTCCGCCCGGTCGACCTCCTGGGGCAGGTAGACGAGCTTCCCGGCCGGGAGGTCCAGCCGGGCGACGAGGTGCCGAAGCAGGGTGCTCTTGCCGCCGCCGTTGGGCCCGACGAGGGCGACCCGGTCGGGCGGGGCCATGCACAGGGCCGGAAACGCCAGCCGGCGCCCCCCGCCGAGGTCGATCGAGCCGGCCGGCAGGCGAAACAGGAAATCGCGCCGGGACCGCGCCGCTCGCATGTCGATGCCCAGCCGGCGCTGTTTCTTCACGCGGGTGCTGTCGAGCATCTCTGCGGCCTGTTCGAGGCGCCCGTCCATCTGCCGCAACAAACGCCCCGCCTGCCCGTCCTTCCCGGTGACGCGGGCCTGGTTGATGCGCTGGCGGGCGTCGTGGTCCTTGACGGCCAGCCCGCGCTTCGACCGCATGCGCTGGGAGCGGGAGGCCCCTCGCCGGCGGCGGGCGGCCTCTCGCCGAAGGCGGGCGAGTTCCCTGCGGGCCTGTTCGCGTGCCCGGCGTGCGGCGGCGTGGTCGGCTTCGGCCTGGGCGGCGGCCTGGGTGTACCCGCCGGGTCGGAGCACGGCGGCGGGGGGCTCGACGAAGAGGCATCGCCGGCAGAGCGTGTCGAGCAGCTCGCGGTCGTGGCTGACCAGCAGGCCCACCCCGCGGAACGACCGCAGCGCCTCGCCCAGCAGGCGGCGGGCCGGAAGGTCGATGTGGTTGGTCGGCTCGTCGACGGCCAGCAGGCGGGGCTTCTGCCACAGGGCCGCGGCGATCTGCGCCCGCTTCCGCTCCCCGTGGCTGAGCGTGTCCCAGCGCCCGGGCCAGTCCGCCCCGATCCCCAACTGCCCGCGCAGCGCGCACGCCTTGGCGTCGGTGGCCTCGATGAACGACTCGAACTCGTCGGGGGCCTCGTCCGTCCGCTGCGGGCAGTAGATCATCGTTTCCGGCAGGCGGATGCTGCCGCGGGTGGGCGCCAGCTCCCCGCACGCCAGCCGGAGCAGCGTTGTCTTGCCCGCCCCGTTCGGCCCGATCAGGCCCGTCCAGCCGGTCCCCAGCCGGACCGAAAGTGCCTCGAAGACCGCGGCGGCCGCCGAGGGGTAGAAGAACGTCACGTCGTGGAATTCCAGAAGACCTCTTGTCATGATTGGTCGGCTCCGATGGCGGGTGGAATCGGGGGGGCCGTCCCGGAGGCTGGACCGGGGTTCTCCGATGAAGGGTCGAGAGGGTCGCCGGCCGAAAGCTCACGGATGGCTATCCGTGGGCTTTGCCAACCCGGCGCCGATGCCCGGGAGCATTGAGTGTGACCCCGGTTCTTCGCGCACGATCATTTAGCGGATTCGTATCATTCCCGTTTCCGCGATGAGAGGTCCGAAATCCGACTGAACCGACGTTCCATTCTACCCGTTCGCGCCGGGTTGGTCACGGAACTATGGTGACCGGCGTGTGCAGGCCGATGGCCGGGTACAGCTCGAGGATGTCGTCGTCGTTCAGGGCGATGCAGCCCCGGGTCCAGTCGCGCGCGTTGCCGGCGCCGTGGATCATGATCTCCCCGCCCAGGGGCGTGTTCCACGGCGGGCGCGTGCCCTTGTGAATGGCGGCGACGATCTGGTCGTGCTGGGCGCGGGTGATCCGCCCGGCGGCCAGCCCGCGCGAGGCGTCCTCGAGGTTGGGGTAGCTCAGCCCAAGGGCCCGCGTGAACCTCGACCTGCGGTTCTTCACGCAGACGTAGAACCGCCCCTCGGGGGTGCGCCGGTCGCCCTCTTGTCTCTTGTCTCCCCGGCCGGCGCCGACGGCGCAGCGGTAGGTCTTGACCGGGCGGTCGCCGTCGAAGACCGTCAGGTTCTCGCAGGCGGCCGGCAGGCCCGTGATCTC
>CAZNSB010000763.1:0-2313 GCA_964575155.1 uncultured Planctomycetaceae bacterium
GTTGAGTTGGCACTCCCGGTCCCTGTTTCGCCACCGCTTCCGCTGGCCGGGCGAAAGACAAGAAAGGCCACGGCGAGATTCTTCGGCCCCTCAAGCGGGGCCTCAGAATGACAACCTTGCGATCCCGGACGTAGTCCGGTTACTCGAGGTCGGCCATCGGGTCCCACCATCGGTTCACCGAGACGGGTCCGGAGGGGTCGATCGCCCAGGGATCCATCAACTCGACCCGCCCGTCGCTGAACAGGACGTTGATCTTGCCGAAGTGCCGGGCGAAGACCGGCAGGCCCTCGTCGGTCTGCCAGCCCTCCTTGTGCCACCAGTCCGGCAGGCTGTCGGTGGGTCCGCGGGCGACCGTCTTCTTATAATCGAGGCAGAGAATGACGTGGCCTTCGATCGCCTCGCGGAAATTGGCGACGGAGTTCATGCCGTACGTGCCGCGCAGGGCCGCGCCGGTGCCGCTGCCGCCGCTCCCG
Source organism: uncultured Planctomycetaceae bacterium (assembly GCA_964575155.1). GTDB lineage: Bacteria > Planctomycetota > Phycisphaerae > SM23-33 > SM23-33 > CAZNSB01. The sequence continues at coordinate 474 of CAZNSB010000763.1, forward strand.
CCGCCGCCGGGACCGGTGGTGAATTCGGGATTCTCGTCGTCGGTCAATTCCGGCTGGTCCACGTCCTCGGCTTCGATGGTGACGCTGCTGCCGAAGGAGAGTCTGGCCCACCCGTGATGCGTGTTGCCGTCACCCATGCCGCAGAGGAGCGTCTTGCCGTTGGTCACGTCGACCAGGTTGTAGCAGTTGCCGCCGGTGCCCTCTGCGAGGTAGGTGATCTCCAGGCTGCCGTCCTCGTGCTCGGTGAAGCGCATGCGGAGGTCGGTCCAATTGTCATCCCAGGCATCCTCGAACACGAGTTCGTAAGTGTCTTGGGTGACGTTTTCCTTTCGTGCCCACTGGCCTTCCTCACAATCCATTATCCAGACGCACACATTGGGTTTCGCATGGATGGCTCGGCAACTGAACTCGTTCGTCCAGACCTCGACCTTGAGGTTCTCGGTGCTGGGGCGTTCGACGATGTCCTCTTCGGAGATGAAACTGCCGGTCCGTCCCCCCACGCCGCCGCCCCCGCCGTCGGCCACCTGTTGGCGGGCGCGCTCCCAGGGGTCCACGGTGTCCCAGCCCGTGGGGGTGCCGGATTGGAGGCTGGCGACCGGGCACATCAACTGGTCCGACGTGTCCTCCAGGTACGGCCGCAGTTGCTGCTTCCAGTAGGCCACCTGGAGCGGTTCGATCTGCTCCGACCGGACCCGGGCCTCCGAGGCGCGCACGTGCCAGGCCTGCCCGATGTAGTACAGCCGCTCCGTGCACCCCACGAGGGTGGAGGTCTCGAAGACCCGAAAGGCCGCCGGGTACAGCAGGGTGGCCAGCAGCCCGATGATGACGATCACGATCAGCAACTCGGCCAGCGTGAAGCCTCGCGCCGCACCGGATCTCATGGCAGGTTCTCCTCCGGCCACTTGAACACGTCGTAATGCTGCGACGACCTGTAGTCCTCCCACGACGCCTTAATCAGCCGCACCCGCTGTTCACGTTTTTCCGGCGGGTCGTCGGCGCGATACAGGAAGTCGCGCTCCCACAGCCGGCGTACGGCCGCGTACGCGCTCTGACGAACCCGCAACGAGGGGTCGCCGAGGCCCTGAATCAGCGCGGGCATACCCTGCCAGTACCGCAGCATCCCGATCCACTTGGCCGCCGTCGCCCGCACGCGGGGCGACGCGTCGTCCGTCACCGCCTTGGCCAGCACCTCCGGGTCGGTCCGCATCCCCATCCGGGCAAGCGCCACGATCCCCGCCTCCCGAACCCGGGGACGCGTATCCTTGGCCACCACCTTCTTCAGCGTCGGCACGTTGCGAGGTTCGCCGCGGCGGCCGAGGGCCTGGACGGCGTGGGCGGCGACCTCCGGCTCCGGGTCCCCGGCGAGCGACGCCAGCGCCTCCTGCGCCTCGTCCGAGCCCGTTCGTCCCAGCCGGTCGATGGCGTCCAGACGCTCCCGGGTTTTCTCGGCCGAGCGGGCCTGCTCGATCATGGAGCCGGTGGAATCGTCCATCCGGGCCACAAGCACCACCACGGCCAGAAGCCCCGCAATGACCAGCAGAACGATCAGGCGTTTGCGATCCTGCCACATCGCGGCTCGCACCTCCCTGCGTGACGTGAAGCCCGCCTCTTGGGCGGGCGGTTTGTGGACGCACCCCCACCGCCCGGGCAAGTCCACAGTACCATTCTCGCCCATTTCAGGTGTCCAGTCAAGGCAACCCCGGACCGTAGCGACGGGCGAAAAAGGTTCCAGGAGGCTGTCCCCGTCGGTATGCTCCGCCAAGTCGGCAACGTCCGACGGGGAAGAAGGCTCCTGGAACCTTTGTCGCCCTCGACCCGCCACAAGGCGAGACCGCCATGC
>CAZNSB010000764.1:0-2306 GCA_964575155.1 uncultured Planctomycetaceae bacterium
CGGCAGAGCCGCCCACCGGCACGAGGGGTAGCCGGCGGGTGGCCGGGCTTGGTCTCATTCTCGGGTGGCGGGTGGCATGGCAAGACGCGGCTGTCTGCGGGTTGCCATGCCACCCGCTGAGTCCGAGGTGCAACCGGCACCGGCCGGCGAAGACGACGTTGTCGAGACCAAAGAGACGCAGGCGGACGAGGCCGCCGCTCCCACGCGAGCCCTACCGTTCCCACACGGGTAACGCACGATCAGGTAAGCGGCGTGCCGAGCGCCGACTGCGCCAACCGCACGATGGACGGGTGCAGGGATACTGCGCTTGACGCCCGGCCTCCGCGCCGATACCATGCGGGCCATCCAGCCTTAGTTCTTGCTGTCGGTTCCACATATTCTGACCACCTCTTTTCCAGAAATTCTGACCGGGTGTTGACAGGGTTTCTGGAAAGGGTTCCCTCGCGGTCGCGGGCTGCAATGGGGCAGCCCCCACCGAGGAACCAGGAGGATGATCAGTATGTTGGACCGCTTGCGCGTTCGGACGTTGGTCGAGGCCGGCCACTCGCAGGAACGCACCGCTCACCTGGTCGGGGTGAGCCTCAGTAGTGTGCAGCGGATTCTCCGCGAGCCTCCGATCGAGGGTGCGGAGTCCGGCCCCACGCCGCAGCTCCGGCGGGTGGGCCGGCCGAGCAAGGTCGCCGCCTTCCGCTCCTTGGTCGCCGATATCCTGGAGGCCGAGCCGACGCTGCTGAGCGTCGAGGTGCTCCACCGCCTCCGGTGCACGGGCTATGACGGGGGGAAGTCGGCGGTCTACGATCTGGTGCGGCGGCTCCGACCGCGCCGCGCCTCCCCGCCGATGGTGCGCTTCGAGGGACTGGCCGGCGAGTTCAGCCAGCACGACTTCGGCTCGGTGACGGTGAGGTACACCGACGGGTCGAAGGAGACGCTTCACTTCTTCGTCTCCCGGCTGAAGTACTCGCGGTGGTCGGATGTGCGCCTGGTGCCCGACGAGAAGGTCGAGGCGCTCGTGCGCGCGCTCCTGGCGGGCTTCGAGGCCTGGGGTGGCGTGCCGCTGCGCTCGGTCTTCGACAATCCCAAGACCATCGTGCTCCGCCGCCACGGCGACCGCATCGAGTGGAACCCGACGTTCGCCCAGACGGTCGTCGACTACGGCCTCGGTGTCGAGCTGTGCACGCCGCGGCGTGCGAACCAGAAGGGGACAGCCGAGAACCTCGTCGGGTGGGTCAAGGGCAGCTTCTTCAAGGTCCGCCGCTTCCACGACCGCGAGGACCTCCTGCGCCAGCTCGCCGAGTGGCTCGTCGAGGTCAACACCGTGCGGCCGAGCCGGGCCACCGGCCAGGTCCCTGCCGAGCGCCTGGAGGCCGAGCGGGCGCACCTGCGGCCCCTGGCGATCCCGCCCGCCGACTACCCCCTGCGCTTCCCGGTCACGGTGCGCACTACCGGCTTCGTCGAGCACGCAGGCATCCGCTACTCGATGCCCCCCAAGACCATTGGGATCCCGGCCACGCTCTTCCTCTATCCCGAGCGGGTGCGCATCGTCACGAAGAACAGCGTCGAAGTTGCCCATTCACGCTTCCCTGCGGTCGGGACGGCCTCCTATCGACCCGAGGACCGCGTGGCCAAACTCGCCGCCGTCCACGGCCGGCGCGGGCGCCTCTACCTCCAGCGCCAGGAGATCCTCGAGCTCGGCCCGCCCGCTGAGGCGCTCCTGACCGAGTGGGTGCACCGGCCCCGCTACAACTGGAAGCACCAGGTCGAGCGCCTCCACGCCCTGCTCGTCGCCCACGGGCCCGCACCGGTCCTCGCCGCCATCGAGCAGGCACTGGCCGACGAACGCATCCACGTCGACGCCATCGACTGGCTCCTGAATCGGGAGGCTTGAGATGGAAACAACAACAACAGCTCTGGTTCCTCCTCCTCTCGTTCCCGGCCGCATCGACCTCGACGGCTTGCTCCGCCGGCTCCACCTGCCCACCATCCGCCGCCTCTACCCCGAGCTCGAGGAGCGCGCCGAAGCCGAGGGGCTCAGCCACCGCGACTACCTCGCAGTGCTCGTCGCCGAGGAAGTCGCCCACCGAGCCCAGACCCGCATCCAGCGGGCCACCCGCAAGGCCCGCTTCCCCTTCCTGCGCACCATCGAGGAGTTCGACTTCACCTTCCAGACCTCGGTGCGCCTCGGCCTGCTCGGCAGCGTCCTCGGCCCCGAGTTCGTCACCGAAGGGCGCAACCTCATCCTCGCCGGCAGGCCGGGCACGGGCAAGACCCACCTGGCCGTCGCCATCGCCTACCGCGCCACCCAGAAC
>CAZNSB010000765.1:0-2292 GCA_964575155.1 uncultured Planctomycetaceae bacterium
TGTACGGCACCCAGAAGATAGGCTCTCGGAGGCAGCCTTTCATGGGATTACGGCTCATCGCCGCCTGCGGCGGATGAAGAAGAAGCTCCCGGCCGCCAGCAAAGCGAGGCAGGCGGGCTCCGGCACGGGCGCGCCGTCGCCCCCCCCGGTGGCGTCCTTGCCGAAGTTGTTGGCCAGGGCGGCCAGGTCCAGCACGTCCACGTCCCCGTCGTAGTCGAAGTCGCCGTGCCGCCACGTCCGGTCGGGCTGGCCGAAGTTGTTGGCGATGGCGGCCAGGTCCAGCACGTCCACCTCCAGGTCGCAGTTGGCGTCGGCCTTGATGGTGACCTCGACGGTCACGGTGCCGGTCGTGCTGCCGGCGTCGTAGCCGTACTCCACCGGCCCGCCGAGCTGGAAGCCGCCGAAGGCGTCGAACACCACGCTGCCGAACTTGTCGCCGCTGGTGACGAGGTCCTCATCGCACTCAAGGACGGTGAAGACCTGCCCCTGGACGTCGGGGAGGGTCACCGTCCCCGTCTCCTCGCTGAGGGCCACGTGCAGCCGCCCGCCCGAAAGCTCCACGTTCCCGTTCACGACCAGCTTGCGGTTCTGCCAGCCGGTGATCACGGTATCCGTGTAGACCGGGCGGATGCCCGCGTACAGGGTTGCCGGGCCGCTGCCGGAGGCCAGGACCACCGTGCCGCTGACGGTCAGGGCCCCGGTGTAATCGGGCAGCAGCTTGTTGCCCTGGCAGGTCAGGCTGTAGCTGCCGTCCTCGACCACGATGGTCCCGCCGCCGCTGAGGTCGGCGGAGAGGGCCCAGTCGGCGTCGGTGTCGTTGTCCAGCACCGCGCGCGTGGCCGCGCCGACGATGAGGTGCGCGGCGTTGCCGACGGCGCTGGCGGCCTTGAAGACCAGGTCGTCGCCGCTGTGGCCCTGGTCCAGGGTCTCGAAGGTGCCGCGGAACCCGCTGTTGTCCCCGCTGAGGACGATCGGCGACGGCTGGTATCGGTACTTGAACAGGACGTGGGCGTCGGCGGTGGAGCTGAGGGCTCCGCCGAGGATGGTGTTGCTGGAGGAGTAGCCCCACTCCGTATCGATCGTCGTGGTCCCGTCGCCGAAGTCGATGGGGCAGTTCCACTGCGACCCGCGCCGGAGGAAGATGTAGCTGCTCGTCAGGTACAGGGTCGGGTTGTTGGCCCAGGAGACGTTAACCGCGAGGTTGCGGTCGTCGCCCTCCACGTATATGTAACTCCCGGCCGGTGCCACGATGCTTGGGCCGTTGACGCTCTGGTCCACCTTGACGTGGACGGCGCTGCGGCTCAGCGAGATGGTGCCGGTGCCCAGCGCCCCGTCGGCCATCGCGTGCAGGCGGTTCTTCTCCACCTGCCACTGGGCGGTCAGGGAGGTGTTGGCTGTCATCAGCCAGATGCCCTGCCCGCCGTCGTAGATGTTCTGCCCGAGGGCGTGGATGACGTCGGTGTCGGCGTGGTTGGTGAGGGGATTGTCCTGGATCGTGATCCGCGAGTTGCTGTCGTGGTTCCGCAGCGTGACGGTCCCGCTGACGTCCAGGCCGCCCTTCAGCGTGGCGTACTGGTTGTACGCCCCGCCGTTCTGGACCCAGATCTCCCCGCCGTCGGTCATGGTGACCGCCGCCTCGACGGTGAAGCAGTCGGTCTGGGAGGCGCTGCACCACAGGCGGCCGGTGCCGCCGATGGTGAACGAGCCCAGCGCCGGCACGACGTAGCCCATGGGCAGCTCCACATCGTAGTCGTCGATGATCACGTTGTCGCTGGTGACCGGGTAGTTCGGCGTGGTGCCCCAGGTGTCGCCCTCATCCCAACGGCCCGCCTGCGCGTCATCGTAGTCGTCCGCCGAGGCCGGCCCGGCCGCGATCAGCGCGCACACCAACAATGCCAGAGTTGCAGTTTGCCTTGCCATCTCAAACCTCCTCAACGAATCCGTCCCTTTGTGGTAGAGTCTGCCTCTCCCTGCCGCCTACGGAGTGCAGAAACGAAGTGCTGCACACAAGCTTATCATGCGCTGAATCCCGGATCTGTCAAGCCCAAAACGCCCCCGCCCCCAAAAAAAACGGCCATTTGCCCGACCTACCTCCTACGGGTGCCACCTGCCTGCCTGCGGCAAGCAGGCAGGCGGCTGCGTTGTGTGCAGCCGTGCGGCCCCAGGGGGACGCCGGGGGGCACTGGTTGCCTGCAACCAGTGTAGCTCCTTGTCCGACGAACACGGCTTGCAAGCAAGCCCTTGACATCCAATGTCAAGGGCAAGCCGTGCCACCCGCCGGCCTGCTCGCTT
>CAZNSB010000766.1:0-2277 GCA_964575155.1 uncultured Planctomycetaceae bacterium
CCCCTTGGCCGTGTGAAGCGTCATGAAGGTCACCGCGCCGGCACCGGGGTCCACCGAGTCGACGTCGCTGACGAGGGAGACCTGGTGGAGGTAGTCGGCCAGGTGCGCCTCGGGGGCGGCGAGCTGGAACTCCCTGGCGGCGGAGACCAGCTCGCGGACGTTGGCCAACGCCTGGCGGTCCTCCTCGCGTTCGGACAGGGCCGCCTCGATGCCTGTGGCGGCGAGGATGGTCTCGAGCAGCTCGGCCAGGGGCAGGTGGGCGTGGCCCTTGAGGTCGTCGAGGAGCTCGGCAAAGGCGTGGACCTTCCTGGCGGGGGCCTTTCCCACCCCGGCCGCCGCAGCGTCCGAGCAGGCATCCAGCAGCGACCCGCCGCGACCCTCGGCGGCCGCCGCCAGCCGGGCCACCGTCGCCGCGCCGATGCCCCGGGCGGGGACGTTGATGATCCGCCGGCAGGAGAGGTCGTCGTTCGGGTTGGCCAGCAGCCTCAGGTACGCCAGCACGTCCTTGATCTCCTTGCGGTTGTAGAACTCTACGCCGCGGGCGATCTGGTAGGGGATGCCCGCCGCCCGGAAGCGATCCTCCAGGACGCGGGAGAGGGCGTTGACGCGGTAGAAGACGGCCGCGTCCCCGTAGCTGAGCCCCTGGCGTCGCAGGTCGGCGACGATGGCGGCGGCCTCGTCCGCCTCGGCGCGGGCGTCCTTCAGGCGGATGACCTCCACGTGGACCCCGCCGGGGCGGACGGCCCGCAGCTCCTTGTGCTTCCGTCGGCGGTTGCAGGAGATCAGGTTGGACGCCGCCGAAAGGATCGGCTGCGTGGAGCGGTAGTTCTTTTCCAGCCGGACCACCACCGCGTCGGGGTAGTCCGACTCGAACTCAAGGATGTTCCTGATGTCCGCACCCCGCCAGCCGTAGATGCTCTGGTCCGGGTCGCCCGTAGCGCAGATGTTCTCGTGCTCCAGGGCGATGCCGTGGGCGATGACGTACTGGGCGTGGTTGGTGTCCTGGTACTCGTCGATGAGGACGTAGCGGTATCGCCGGGCGAGGGCGATGCGGATTTCCGGCCGGTCGCGGAAGAGCAGGGCGGTCTTGCACAGCAGGTCGTCGAAGTCGAGGGCCTGGTTGGCGCGGAGGGCGCGGTCGTAGGCGGGGTAGACCTTGGCGACGACCTGTTTGAAGAGGTTCCTCCCGGCCATGCGCGCGAACTCCTCCGGGCCCGCCAGCCGGTTCTTCGCCCGCGAGATGGCCGCGTGCACCGCCCGGGGGGCGAAGTGCCCGGCGGGGATCTCCAACTTCTTCATGACCTCCTGGAGGCAGCGGAGCTGGTCGTCGGCGTCGTAGATGATGAAGTTGGGCGGCAGGCGCGCCGGCTCGACGAACTCCCGCAGCAGCCGGGCGGCGAGGGAATGGAAGGTGCAGATCGTGGCCCCGGCCCCGGCGCCGAGGGCGTGGACGCGGCGGGCCATTTCCCCGGCGGCCTTGTTGGTGAAGGTCACGGCGAGGATGTTCCGGGCGGCGACGCCGCGGGTGACCAGGTGCCCGATGCGGCGGCTGATGACCAGGGTCTTTCCGGACCCGGCTCCGGCGAGGACCAGCAGCGGGCCGTCCACGTGGGCGACGGCCAGGCGCTGCGCATCGTTCAGATCGGCCAGCAGGTCCACGGCGAATCGCTGCCTCCATCGCTGCGGCGCCACTATATCGCGCCGGCGGGGGAATGCAAAATCACGCCCCGGAGAGGTTTTCGGCGGCCTCTGCTAAAGCCGCCCGCTCAGATACCGATGAACTCCAACGGGAAAGCCCCTTCCCGAACGGCGGACCCGGAAAGGCCCATGAAACGCAAAGAGGTCCTGACAACCGGTGAAGTGGCCCGGATCTGCCACGTCGCTCCGCGGACGGTAAGCAAGTGGTTCGACACCGGAAAGCTCCGCGGGTACCGCATCCCCGGCAGCCGGGACCGGCGAATCCCCCTCAGCCAGCTCATCCAGTTCATGCGCAGCCACGGCATGCCGCTGAAGGGGCTGGAGGGGAACACGGTGCGGGTGCTGGTGGTCGATCCCGACCGGGTCCAGGCCGACGAGCTGGGCAGGGGGCTGTCTCAGTCGGACCGGTACGAGGTCCGCGCCGCCGGCAACGACTTTGAGGCGGGGATGCTCGCCGAGAAGTTCCGCCCCCACGTCATCCTCGTCGACGTGGTGGCCCGCAGCATCGACGCCAACGAGATCCTCAGGAACCTCCGGGACAACCCCGACCTGGCCGCGGCCCAGGTGGTGGCCGTCGCC
>CAZNSB010000767.1:0-2276 GCA_964575155.1 uncultured Planctomycetaceae bacterium
GTGACACTGCCCTGCCTGGTCTGCCATATCCGCCTGCTGGTCCGCCTGCACCGCATCCACCGGCCGTTCGCCGACTCGAGCGCGGGCGACCCGGACGACCTGTTCGCACTGGACTTCGGCGACGACGACGCGGCGCGGAAGCGCTACGAGGTGCTGCATCAATTCAAGCAACACGAGGCGGCCGATCCGGTCCCTCCCGCCGACGAGGAGGCGTGGCCGCCCGGGGATTTTCCCCAGGTGATGGAGCTGGGCGGCTGCGAACGGGACCCGATGGGCGAGCCTCTGTGCGTCGACGACTGGCCGGCCGACGAGCCGCTGCCCCCCACGGCCGGCGAACTGCGGGAGGCGCTGCAATGCCGCGACTGATCCAGAGCAACGTGATCGTCGACGTCCCACGGTTCCACATCCGCTGGATGATCGCGCGCGACATGGGCGAAGTCCTCGACATCGAACAGGAGGCCTTCGAGTTCCCCTGGCTGGAAGAGGATTTCATCCGCTGCCTGCGGTCGGAGAATTGTATCGGCATGGTCGCCGAGCACGAGGAGCGGGTCGTGGGGTTTATGATCTACAAACTGCACAAGAAGCGCCTCCACGTGCTCAACTTCGGCGTGGCGGCCGACGTCCGCCGCCGGGGCGTGGGAAGCCAAATGGTGGCCAAGCTGATCAAAAAGCTCTCCGCGAAGCGGCGGACCCGTCTCGCACTGGAGGTCCGCGAGACGAATCTGCCCGCCCAGTTGTTTTTCCGCGCGATGGGGTTTCGGGCCGCCGCAGTGCTGCGGAATTTCTTCGACGACACGCCCGAGGACGCCTATCAATTCGTTTACCGCTACAGCCCGTTTGCTGCCAATCGCATCGCCGGGCTAATCCCCAGCCCCCAGTCCCCAGTCCCCAGCCCCCAGTCCCCAGCCCCTAACCCCTGATGCTCTACCGACCCGGCGACGTGATCGGCTTCAGCTCGTGCGGTTGCGCGGGCCTGGCGATCAACGTCTGTTCGCTCGGGCTGCCCTTCTGGGATCTGTCTCACGTGGGGCTGGTCGGCTGGCATCCCGAGAAGCCCTCGCTGCTGGTCTACGAGTCGACGGGCCTGATCAACACGCCCTGCGCGGTGACCGGCCAGGTGATCAACGGGGTCCAGGGCCACCGCCTGCATTCGCGGATCCGGAGCTACCGGGGCCACGTCTGGCACTATCCGCTGGCCCTGCCTCTGCCGGATTGGCACGCGCGGCTGATGAGCCAATGGTGTATCCGTCACCTGGGGCGGGATTATGACGAGATGGGGGCCTTTCGGGTCCGCGACACGCCGCTGGGCTGGTTGCGACGGCGGCTGTTCGGCGAGGAGGACCTGCGGGCCATGTTTTGCAGCGAGTTCGTGGCGGCCGGGCTGAGATACGTCGGCAAATTCCAGACGGACAACGCCAGCCACTGGAACCCCAACGCGCTGTGCCGGCGACTGCGGGCGCGGGGCATCGTGAGCAAACCGCGCCGGGTGAAGTAGACGGAAGGATGAAGGATGAAGGAGGAAGGTCCCCGATACAAAACGTCCGGACGCGGCGCGACGCGGACTGACTTCATCCTTCATAATTCATAATTCATAATTCCATGAAAAGCCTCCTCACCGCCGCCCTCCTGTTGGCCACCGCGGCGCCGGGCCAGCTCGGCTCGGGCACCTGCTGTCCGGGCGGACTGTGCCCGGCGCCGCGCCCTCCTCGGTATGCGCAGCCGATGCGGACCGCACCGCCGCAGAAGTCGGTGACGGATCCGCGGGGCAACAACGTGGTGAGGATCGAGGTCCGCGACGCGACGGGGGTCGGCTTCGGCTCGGGGAGCCTGATCTGGTCCGGCGACGGGAAGGCGCACGTGGTGACCTGTTGGCACCTGTTTCAAGAGCCGCCGATCCGCGGGATCGTGGTGCGGATTGCCGGGATGGCCCAACAGTATGAAGCCAAGCTGCTGAAGTCGGACAAGGTCTGGGATCTGGCCCTGTTGGGTCTGGCGGACCCGGGCGTGCGACCCGCGGCGATCGCCCCTCGGGCGCCGTCTCAAGGGGAGAAGCTCTGGTTGGGCGGTTTCGGATCGGGGAAGTTCCGTTGGGTCAGCGGGCGTTTGGAAGGGGCGGGATCTCCCGGTCCGCAATACCCGATGCAATTCTTGCGGGTGCCGGTCCGGATGCGCGATGGCGATAGTGGCGGGCCGATGCTGGACGCCCAACGCCGTCTGGTGGGCGTCTTGTTCGGCAGTGCCAAGGACCCGGTGACCTTCGGGGCGGGCTGGGAGCG
>CAZNSB010000768.1:0-2266 GCA_964575155.1 uncultured Planctomycetaceae bacterium
GGACTCCTCCGTGCCCATCGGCATGCGGACCTCGAAACGGTTCTTCCCGACGACCCGCCAGGTCAGCTCGGCCAGTCCCGCCGGATCGATCCGCTCTTTCAGCGTGTCGATGACCTGCTGCACCACCTCGGTGCCGCCGGCCTGGCCCAACTGCACCTCGAAGGTCAGGATGTGCCCGCCCTTCAGGTCGGTGCCCTGGCGGAGTTCCTTGGCCCAGATCGAATACACGCTCAGGACGATCAGCAGCCCGACCCCGGCGAATTTCCAGCGAAGGTTCTTCGGTTGCATGGCTTCCTCAAGGATGCAGGGGGAATGGGGAACCGCCACCGGCAGCCTCGCCCCCGGCCCGACTGAAGCGCCCGGGCGCGGGCGCCGGTGGACCTCGATTCGATCGGCTACGCCGGGGGCGCGCGCGGAGCGCTGGAGGCCGGGACGGCCGACGCCGCCATCACGGGCGGGCGGGCGGCCTGTGCCCGCGCCCGCGCCGCAGCCCACGGCCGACCGGGCGGGGCCAGGGCGGCCGGCGCCGGCCCGCCGCTGCTGCGCCGGGGCGGGTCCACCGAAACGGGCGCCCGCGCGAGCGCCCGCAGCTCGGCGCCGGCCGTGGGGAGGATGCGGAAGCCCAGCCCGGCCTTTCGGGCGGCCCGGGCCAGCGCCGACAGGGCCGCCGCCAATTCCTCGCCCGAACCGGCCGACAGCTCCACCTCCACGCAGCTCCCGACCACCCGCAGCCGACGACCCGCCCACGCGCCCAGCCGGGAAACCAGCTCCGTACGCACCGCCGCCCCACGAGCCGGCCCTGCCGGGCCCATCTCGATCCGCACCTTCAGCGCAAAGCGGCCCTCCGCCGCCCGCAGCGGGTGTCCGCCCAGCAGGGCGGCAATCAGAAACACGCCCTGGATGCGCCGTATCATTTCTTCTCGCGTTGCTGGTCGCCGCCTTCGGCCTTGCCCAGCTCGCCGGCCTCGTGGATCGCCCGGCGGAGGAACTTCATCCGCACGTTGGCGGATTCGTCCACCTTCAGGGTGACCTCGTTTTCCTTGATGTCCACGATGGTGCCGAGGATCCCGCCAATGGTCGAGACCCGGTCGCCCTTCTTGAGGGTCTCCAGCATCTGCCGGCGGCGCTGCTGTTCCTTTCTTCGGCCCCGGCCGAGGAACAGCCACATTAAAATCACCCCGCCGATCAGGATGAAAATGAACGTCTGATCTCCCCACAGCCCTCTCCGGCCTCGCGTCGCCGGCGGCTGCCCCGTCGGGGTGCCCTGCGGTCCCGCCTCGCTCTGGGCGGCGGGGGATTCCTCCGTCTCAACACTCGCCGGGGCCTCCCTGCCCTTCGGGGCCGTGGTGGCCTCCTGGGCCCAAACCACCGCACCGACGCCCACCTGCCCCAGCAGCGCCAAACAGAAAGCCAGCCTGGCCATTCGCATTCCTCGGGTCCTTTCGGTCAACCATCGCATTCAGTGCGCCCGGCCACAGACTGAGCATTCTCCCCCCCCCGGCGCGGTCAGTCAACACCAAAACGGGGCACGAAAGGCCCCGCCGGGGAAATGCCCCTTTGGCGGGGCCGGCCGGGGTGCTATGATTAGCGGCTCGGGCGCGAAACGCGGCGGGAGGCCGTACCATGACAGGCAAGCTCAGGTGCATGACGGCAATGGCATCGGCACTGGCCGCGGCCGCGGGAGGATACGGACAGGTGAGTTCAGACGCAGGCCAATCCGCTTCGGCGGAGGCGGCGGTTCCCAAGTACGGCGTCTTCGAGGTGACCCTGGCGCCCAAGACGAAGTGGGCGAATCCCTTCGCCGATGCGCGAGCCGAGGCGAGCTTCTCCTCTCCGACAGGCAAGACCGTCCGGGTGGAGGGCTTCTACCACGGCGGGAACGAGTGGCGCGTCCGCTTCGCCCCGCGCGAGCAGGGACGGTGGACCTGGCAGGCCGCCGTCGGCGACGGCAGGCAGCAGACCAAGAAGCAGGGCGCGTTCCGCTGCGCGGGCATGGTCGGTCGGGGCTTCCTGCGCATCTCCAGGCGCAACCGGTACCGGCTGGAGTACGAGGACGGCACGCCGTTCTACCCCATCGGCATACAGACCTGCGGTTACTTCAACGTCGGATTCGACGGCCCGGGGCCCGACGGCAAGTGGCGGACCGTCCCCGCCCGGCAGTGGTGCAAGGCCTTCCGGGACGCCGTCAACCTCATCCGCTGGCAGCTCGGCGCCGGCACGACCGCCGGCTGCGCCCTGCCGCTGATCCCCAAGGACGGCCCCACCG
>CAZNSB010000769.1:0-2259 GCA_964575155.1 uncultured Planctomycetaceae bacterium
CGTTCCGCCCGGCGGGGATGGGCAACGCCGCCCAGTCGCTCCAGGTGTTCGTGGGGATTACGCAGAACCTCAGCAACTTCACGCTGGGGGTGGCGATGGCGGCCGGCAAGCGGGGCAAGACGAGATGGCGGGAGAGCCTCGTGCACATGGTGAAGTTCCCGCCGATCTACGCCCTGGCCGCCGCCCTGGTGACGGTGCGGATCCGCGGCGCCCTCGGTGAGGCCGCCCCCGGCGTCGCCGGGGCGCTGGGGCCGTTCTGGCAGGTCATCGAGTACGTCCGCGGCGCGTTCATCGCCGTGGCCCTGGTCACGCTGGGGGCGCAGCTCGGGCTGCTGGGCCGGTGCCGGGACCGATACCCGGTGCGCCTCAGCGTCCTGCTCCGGCTGCTGGGCGGGCCGGCCATCGGGCTGGGCCTGATCTACGCCTTCGGGGTCAACGGCTTCCTCGCCCAGGTCCTGCTGATCGGCACCGCCACGCCGACGGCCGTCAACTGCATGCTGATCTGCCTCCAGTTCGACAACCACCCCGACTACGCCGCCCGGGCCGTCTTCTACTCCACCCTCCTCTCCCCGATCACCGTCACGCTGACCATCTTCCTGGCCCGGAGCAACCTCCTGCCGGGGTTCGGGATGTGACCGCCGGCAGGGCGTGCGGCTTTTGTCAAGCAGCAGATCCCCGCGCGTACATCAAGCAGCTGGTATCGGGGACGCACCATGCGCCGGGACTGGTGCCATGCTTACGCTGTGTGTAAGCATGCCTGCTAACGACGCAGGCATGGCACCCGGCGGCGCAGCCGGAGTTGAACTCGTTCCGGCGCCGCGGCGGCCGCGCAAAGAATACGGGCAAACCCGTCAAAGGCTTGCCCGTGCTCTCGCCCAACGGCGAAGGGCGATTCGACGTCGTTGACCTTCGCAAGAAAGGGTCGCCGTCGCACATCCGCAGCCGACAGCCGTAAAGCCTGTGGCCCTCCTCGGGCGAGAACAAAAGGTACGGCTTTAGCGCACCCCGATTATACCGGAGGCGGGGATTCCGTGGCGGCAAAATTTCGTCGGCGAGTGGGGTTTTCTTGCGGTCGGGTGGCCCAAGGGTGGGACGAAGTCCCACCTTTGGCCTTACGCAAGACCGGTTACTGGTAGCCCCGCTCGCGGAGGTCGCTCTCTTTCAGGCCGAAGTGGTGGCCCATCTCGTGGAGGACGGTGATGCGGATCTGCCGCTTCAGCGCCGCTTCGGTGACCCGCCCGCGGGCGTCGCCGGCCGAACAGATAATGCCCTCGCGGTAGATCTGGATCTTGTCCGGCAGGTTGCCGGAGTGCTGGACGCTGCGGCGGGTGAGGGGGATGCCGGTGTAGAGCCCGCAGAGCCGGCAGGGGTCGTCGAAGCCCAGGCGGCCCATCGTCGCGGGGTCCGGGCGGTCGTCCACGATCAGGGGGACCTCCTCCAGCAGCCGCTGGAGGTCCGTGGGCATCTCCGCCAGGACCGCCTCGAGCAGCTTGTCGAAGTTCTCTCGCAGCTCCGCGTTCACCGGTCGGCGCCTCCGTCGCGCACGCCGGCCAGATTACCCGTCCGCCGGGGGCGAGGCCAATCCCGATTCCGTCTGTGGGCGCGGGTCTGCGGACCGATAGCCCCCCGCGGGAGCGGGGGGTTCAAAGCCCCGCCTTCCGGCGGGGGCTGGTGAACCGGGAGGACCCAACGCCGCGACGGAGCCGTTTGACCGCGCGTGCAAGGACACAGCCAGGCGCGGGGGTAGAGCCTTGAAATGCGGCCCGGGCGGGCTAGGATAAGCCTTCCGGACGCGAGACAACGAAGTCAAGGAGAACGACGTCATGTCTCAGGCGGACATCGGGCTGATCGGCATGGCCGTGATGGGCCAGAACCTGGTGCTGAACATGAACGATCACGGCTTCACGGTGGCGGTGTTCAACCGGACCGTGAGCAAGGTGGATGGCTTTTTGGCGGGCCCGGCGGCCGGGCGGGAGACGATCCTCGGCGCGCACTCGCTGGCCGAGTTCGTGGGGGCGCTGAAGCGGCCGCGGCGGGTGATGCTGATGGTCAAGGCCGGCCCGGCGGTGGATGCGTTCATCGAGAAGCTCATCGGCCACCTGGAGGGCGGCGACATCGTCATCGACGGGGGGAACAGCAACTTCCGCGACACCATCCGCCGCGTGGAATACCTGGAGTCCAAGGGCATGCTGTACATCGGCACCGGCGTCTCCGGCGGCGAGGAGGGCGCCCGCCACGGGCCGAGCATCATGCCCGGCG
>CAZNSB010000770.1:0-2252 GCA_964575155.1 uncultured Planctomycetaceae bacterium
ATCCTCGGCCCGGAGCAGAGCGGTCACATCGCCGCGGTCGGGTACGAGCTGTACTGCCAGCTTCTGGAGCAGGCGGTGGCCGGGCTGCGGGGACAAAAGCCCCCCCCGCGGCGCGACGTGCACGTGGAACTGGGCGTGGACGCCTACATCCCGCGCTCGTACATCGCCTCCAGCCGCCAGCGCATGGAGGTGTATCGCCGGCTGGGGCGCTGCCGCAGCGAGGAGGCCCTGGACCAGCTCGCCCTGGACCTGGCCGACGCCTACGGCCGGGTGCCGGCGGTGGTGGACGCCCTGCTGACGGTGGGGCGGGTCCGGGTCCTGGCCGACCGCTTCGGCATCGACAGCATCGTCCTAATGCCCCCCGACGTGATCTTCTCCATCGCCGACACGAACCGGGCGGACCGGGCGCTGGCGGGCCTGGCCGGCACGGTCCGGCTGGCCGACGAGCGCACCGCCCACTGGCGCCCCCCGCCGAACTACCTGGCCCAGCCCACGCTGCTGACCGTCCTTCGCAGGCAATTGCAGCGGGCCGCGGGGACGCTACAATGACGGGGGGACGGCGGGCGCGGGAGACCCGCTCGGTGCGGGGTGTCCCGCTCCGGCCGTCCCGGCGGACCCATGAAGAGGATCGCTGCCATCCTGGCCCTGGCCCTGTGCGTCGGCGGGTGCGTGTGGAAGCCCTGGGAGAAGAAGAACCAGCCCATCCTGCCGGATGAGGAGTCCGCCACCGCGCCCCCGGCCGAGGAGCCGGTCCAGACGGCGTCGGCCCCCGCCTCCAGCCCGGCGCCGCCGACTCCCCCGGCGGTCGCGCCGGTGCCGCGGAGGACCTACCGCGTCGTCCGCGGGTCGGAGATCGTCGAGGCGGCGATGATCCAGGTCAACGACAAGTACATCACCCTCCAGCAGGTGCTGCACCCGATCCGGGAGAAGCTTCGTTCGGCCGCCGGCGAGTGCGGCGAGAAGGAGTTCCGCAGGCGGGCGGGGGAATGGATCGCCGAGGAGGTCCGCAACCAGGTGGAGCAGACGCTGGTGTCGGCGGAGGCGGAGAGCCGCCTGGAGGAGAGGGAGAAGGACGCCATCGAGAGGCAGGTGGAGCGGCGGTACCGCCAGGCGCTGGCGGAGGCCAACGGCAGCAAGACTCGGCTGGGGGAGCGTCTTCGTCAGGAGGGGACGGATGTGGAGAGCTGGCGGGACGACATCCGGCGGGGGCTGGTCGTTCGGACGTACCTTCAGCGTCACGTTTTTTCGAGGATTTACGTGACCCGCCAGATGATGTGGGCGTATTACAGGGCCCACCCGGAGGAGTTCCGCAGCAGGGGGCGGGTGCAGATGCAGGTCATTTCGGTGCCCTTCAGGGCGTTCCTCCCGGCCGGGGACGCCGCGGCGACCGAGGCGGATGGGCTGTCGGCGCGGACCCGGGCGAGGGAGCGGATCGATCAGGCCGCCGCCGCCCTCGCCAAGGGCGGCGACTTCGCCGAGGTGGCGAGGAAGTTCAGCAGCGGTCCGAAGGCGTCGGCCGGCGGCGTCTGGCCGATGATGGACGTCGGAAGCTTCCGCGCCACACAGGTCGAGCTGGTCGCCTACCGACAGAACGTCGGGCAGGTCAGCAGGCCCGTCGAGACGCGCGACGGGTTCTACCTTGTCAAGACGCTGGCCTGCGACCCCGGGGAGGACCTCCCTTTCGAAGACGTCCAGAGCCGGATCGAGGACACCCTCAACCGGCAGCAGTACGCCACGCACGTCCGCGCGTACCTGGAGAAGCTCCGCGGCAAGGCCACCATTGTGATGGCCGAGAAGTTCCGGCAACTGTCCGCCGACGCCGCGGTGAGCCTGTTCTATAAGCGGTAGGCGTGTTCCCCGCGGGGATCGCCGCGCAGGTTCGCCGCCGACAGCGCCGAGAGCGCAGAGGGCAAGGAACCGGACCATGGCTTCCTTCTACGACTGGCACCCCCTCGCACAGGCGCTGGCGGCGACGATCGGCACCTGGGGCGTGACGGCGCTGGGGGCGCTGCCGGTGGTGTTCACCAAGCGAATCTCCCGGAAGTACCTGGACGCCTCGCTGGGCATGGCCGCCGGGGTGATGATCGCCGCCAGCTTCTGGTCGCTGCTGGCGCCGGCCATTGAAATGTCCGAGCACCTCGGCGCGTGGAAGTGGGTGCCGGCGCTGGTGGGCTTCTGCCTGGGCGCGGCGCTTCTGCGCGTGATCGACAGGCTGCTGCCGCACATGCACCCCGGCCTGGCCGCCGCCGAGG
>CAZNSB010000771.1:0-2242 GCA_964575155.1 uncultured Planctomycetaceae bacterium
GTCCTGGCAGGCCGCAACGCTCATCGCCCTGCTCGCGAACGTGCATCGCGATCCGCGGAAGGGCAGGCGCATGCGCCCCGAGGACTTCGACCCCTATGGCTCCGGTCCCCGCCGGCAGACGGGCGTCAAGGTGACCGCGGAGAACTGGGACTGGTTCGTGAAGGCCTTTACCCAAGGAGACAGACGATGCGACGGGTGACTTTTGCTGTGGTGTTTTCTGCCGTGCTGCTGACCGGTTGTCACGGCGGCCTGTGGTTCGATCCGGACGACCCGGCGAGCGTCGACCTGGCGGCCGGCGACCTGAAGGCCACGATGGCCATCGCGGCCGACGCCCTGCTCACGAGCGAAGAGGCGACGGTGGCCGAGGCCGAGCGGATCGCCGGCATCTTCGAGGCCACGGCCACGGCCATGCGCGACCACGACCCCGAGGTGGCTCGGCAGGTGGTCAACCTGATCCTTGCCGACCTGATCGACGAGCCGCGGACCCTGGCCCTGTACCAGCGGCTGAACACCCGCGTGATGCAGCGGATCGACGCCCATCTTCAAGCCATGGACGTGGCCGACGACGACGAAATCGCCGTGGGCGTGGCGCGTCAACTGATCATCGCGGCGCTCGAGGGCGTCGCCGAGGGAGCGCAGGACTATGCGCGAGCGCCACCTGACGAAGGATGAACTCCGGGCCGAGGTTCAGGCCAACATCGTCGCGATGATCGCCCTGGAGCAGCGGGCGGTCCGGTACTCTCGATTCAAGCGCGAGGAACGCGAGTTCTTCTGGCTGCTGCTCATGGATCTGGCGGCCGTCCTGCTGCCGGAGGCGGGTCTGGCCGGCCGTGTGGCCTGGCGACTGATTCAGCGGGCGGATCGCCGCCTGAACACACCTCGTGCTTCGCAGAGTAGGAAAGGAGACTGACCATGGACGCCGTGCTCAACGCGATCTGGACGTTCCTGAACTCGCCGCTCGGCATCACGGCGGTCGCGGCCGTGGTGCTGTACCTCTTGAAGCGGGCCCGCGAGCGGTATCCGGCCTGGATGGACTGGGAAGGGTCCATCATCGAGGCCGTCAAACTCGCCGAGAAGAACATCCCCGACGACGCCGACAACAAGAGTCTGCGACGGTTCAACGATGCCCTGGTCTACGTGCTCAAGGTCTACCAGGAGGCCAACGGCAAGATGCCCTCCGAGCAGGAACGGCGCGAGATCGAGGAAGGCATCCGTCTCAAGCACGCCGAGCTCGAGGCCACGGGCGCGCTGGACAAGGCTGCGTGAGGCGACACCATGCCGCGCGGACTCGGCCTTCGCATCGGCGTCGATGCCTCGATGTTCTTCAGCACCCGCGCCGTCCGCCAGGCCGTGGACAGAGCGAAGCGGCGAGTCCTGATCCGGCAAGGCGCGTATCTTCGTAAGGTCGCTCAGCACCTGATCCACCGCCGGCGTGGGGCGTCTCGGCCGGGGAACCCGCCCCACTCCCACGCCGGCCTTCTCCGCGACCAGATCTTCTACGGCTACGACCGGGCGGCCGAGTCGGTGGTCGTCGGCCCTCGGATCTTCAACCGGCGTGACATACCGGGCCTGCTCGAATTCGGCGGTGCCCATCCCAGGACGGGCAGGCGGTATCCGGCCAGGCCGTACATGGGTCCCGCCCTCGAGCGCAGCGAGCCGAAACTCGCCGCGTTCTGGCAGGACAGCGTGAAAGGCTGATCCGTGGCGTACACGCGTGACATCAAGGCCGGCCGTGCGTCGGTCGAACTGACCACGCAGGACAAGATGCAGCGTGGCCTCGCCCGCGCCCGTGCCCGCCTCCAGGCCTTCGGCCGGGACGTCCAGGCCATCGGTATGACCATGACGACGGCGGCCGTGGGCCTCCTGGCGCCTATGGCTCTGGCGTCGAAGGCGTATGCGGACTTCGAGCAGCAGATGGCCAACGTCTCGACGATGGTCGACGAGCCTGCCCGGCACATGGGCCGTTTCACCGAAGGTGTTCGCCGGATGGCCGTCGAGTTCGGCGAATCGACCGAGGCCCTCGCCGGAGGCTTGTACGACATCTTGTCGGCGTCCATTGCCCCCTCCAAGGCCCTGAAGGTCCTGGAGACGGCTGTCCGGGCCGCGAAGGCCGGCATGACCGACACCAAGACCGCCGCCGACGCGATCACCACGGTCCTGAACGCCTACGGCCTCTCGGCCGACCGCGCGGGGGAGGTGTCGGATCTGCTCTTCTCCATCGTGCGGCGGGGCAAGACGACCT
>CAZNSB010000772.1:0-2232 GCA_964575155.1 uncultured Planctomycetaceae bacterium
GATCTCATCACGGCGGCTCGTCATAGACCTCGGCCTCTTGGATGACCTTATTGTAGAAGTCGCGACCGCCCAGGGCCACACACCAGGGCCAGATCGCCCCCCGGGAGTCCCAGTAGTCGAGCTGGCGGACCTGGAAGTCCCCGGCGATCTGCCGCAGCGTCTTCTCCAGCAGCTCCACCTGGAGGGCCTTGGCCTGTTTCCACAGGCCTCGGATCTCCTCGGGCGTGTGCGGCCTGGCGGCCAGGTCGCGCCGGCGCCGGTCCAGATCGGCGATCGCCCGGGTGAGCTTGGGGAAGCTCCGTTCCTGCCAGCGCCGGCGGGCGGCGTCGTCCCTGAAGCTCTCGAGCCGCTCGTCGGCGTCGGCGGCCGCCGAGGCGTGGTGCTCCGCCAATGCGGCGGCGGGGACCTCCTCGGCGCCGAAATACGGCGCCAGGTGCCCCGGCAGGCGGATGCGCGTCGGGAGGGCGCCGAGGCGGTCGAGGAGGCGGAAGCGGACGCGGACGATGGGGTGGAGCCGACCGCCCAGCAGGTCGTGGCGGGCGAGCTTCTCTGCCAGCCGGTGGGCGGCGGGCATGTACGTCGAGCCCTGATAGGGCAGTGCCAGCGGCCGGCCGGCGCTGCCGAGGCGGAGCTGGATGACCAGCAGGATGGCCTTGCCCGCCAGGCAGCGGACGCCGGCGGCGGCGAGCTCTTCCACAGGCAGGCGATTGCCCGCGGCGAGCTTGAAGCAGCGCCGGCCGACGCGGACCTCCCGCCCGGCGAGGAACACCCCGGTGCGGGCGTGGTGGCCCAGGTGGTCGAGGACGGCGAAGAACGGCAGCTCGCCCTGGCCGGTCCGCAGCGGGCGGAGCCTGGAGCGGGTCTCGGCGATGGATTCGTTGTACAGCCCGGCGGCGAGGTCGTAGTCGTTCAGGAAGACCTCCAGCAGGGCGGTGCGGCCCGCGCCGGCGCCCCACGCGAAGGCGGTGCTGGCCTTGTCGAGGCGGGCGGCGCCGCCCACCCGCCGGCCAAGCCAGCCGAGGTAGAGGTCGGGCAGGCGGGCGCCGGCGTGGGCGGTCAGCAGCTCTTCGAGCAGCCGGCCCTCCGCCCGGAGCCAGCGCGTCAGGCGCTGCCGCGAGCCGACCTCGGGGAAAGCGCGGAGCATGTCGGCGGCGGCCTTGTCCATGATCTCGCGCAGGAACGGGGCCGTCTCGGCGACGGAGAGGTCTCCGATCACGCGGTGGTGGTCGGCGTCGCCGACGTAGCTGGGCCCGATGAGTTGCCAGTTGTCGCTGGCGGAGAACTCCTCGAACAGGTCCTCGGGGCTCCGGCCGAGCCGCTTGGTGAGCACGTGGGTCTTCATGCCCGTGTACGGCTCCCAGTCGCGGGGGTCCGCCGGCAGCCGGCCGAGGAACTCCGAGTAGAACAACGCCGCCCCCCAGTACGCGCCGCCGCTGTGGTGGTATCGCTCCCGGTCCAGCTTCAGCTCGCCGGCGTCCGGGGCCGACCCCAGCGACGTGAAGGCCACGTCGATGTCCTCGACGAACTGGGTGGGCTGGAGCCCGCGCCCGGCGAGGGCCTGGAGCTTGGGCAGGACGTCCCAGAGGCTGTGACAGTTCTGGTCGATGCTGAACATGGTTTCACGGATTCCACGGATTGCATTTGGATTTCACGGATTGCAGGAGCTCCGGCTTGGGGCCCGGGGCGCCGGGGCCTCATTCGGAGCACTCCCGGTTGAGGGCTCGTTCGGCGACTTCCGGGCAGAGCTTGCCGGTGAAGACGCAGCGGACGGCGGTCTCCAGGCAGACGTCCGTGACGGCGTGGTCGGGGTGGAGACGGAACCAGACCTTCAGGATGTCCCCGCCGCGTGCCCGGACGCGAACGGGCTCGGCGCCGGCGAGGTACTTCCCGCTCCACCCGAAGCGCAGGGCCGTCATGATGGCGGCCGCCGCCGAGCCCGTCCCGCAGGAGAGGGTTTCCCTCTCCACGCCGAACTCGAAGGTCCGCAGGGCGATCTCGCCCTCGCCGAGGACCTCGACGAAGTTGGCGTTGGCCCCGCGGGGCTGGAAGCGCCGGTGGTGGCGGAAGGCCTTTCCCCAGTGGGCGACGTCCATGGTCTCCAGGCCCTCCACGTAGCTGATGACGTGCGGGACGCCGGTCACGACGAAGTCGCACTTCCACGGCGAGCCCTTGACGTCCAGCTCCAGGTCGGTCTGCACGTCCTCGGGGTCGGGGATGCAGACCCGGACGTAC
>CAZNSB010000773.1:0-2227 GCA_964575155.1 uncultured Planctomycetaceae bacterium
ACTGTCATGCCGGGTTGGCTGTCTGGTCACACGATGTGCTTCAGCTTGTCGATGCCGTTTCCTTCACGCCCTTCTGTACCTTCGGTCGCCATCTACGGCTGAGCCTGGAAGCCCATCGCCACCCGAAGCGATGGGACGTGTACCGCACGAAGCCGCTCTGGCGAGAAGACACGGCGCGGACGATTCTCAACTTGACCGGGCAGCCTTTCGATTACGGCGCTCCCCTACAGCCGAGTGAAGTGGACTTGGGGCGCGGTTGGCGGGCTACCCTGCGATGTCTGGCCCTTCCGACCCTTTCCGAGCAGCTTTTGCCGGCTTCACAATACGTGGCCCGTGCCCTGCGCGCGGGGCGGCGTGATCCGCTGGAGGGCCTGGCCGATCTTTACGCCACGCCGAACCACCTGGCTCTGCCGGGATTCTCGGAATACCAATTCACGCTCGTTCCATGTGTGCAGCCATTCATTCAAGAGTTACGGCGGATTCCCGGGCCAGTTTCCGCCAAAACACTGTCCGTACTGTGGCGCAGAGCGTTCCATTATGCAGTGCAGTAAGGAGCGATCTGGATGGGATGAACATCGTGGCGAAGATTACGATTACGATGGTGTAGTTGATTACCCATTAGTAAACCCTTGAGGAGGGAAGTGCCATGAAACGGATCGGTAAAGCCGTGGCCATTACCGCCACGGTGACCCTGTTGGTGGCCGTGCTGCTGGCGACCTGCTGCCAAGGGAGTCTCCAGGACGCCCTACAAGCCACGTGCCGCATCAGCGGCCCGCAGGGCGTGCGAGGCACCGGCTGTGCCTTCGAGCGCTCGCAGGGCTGCGTGTACGTGCTCACAAACGCCCACGTGGCCAGCGAAGCGAATCTTGCCTGCGAGTTTTGGCAGCGGGGGCACAAGAGCCGTCCGCTGCGGGCGCACCTTATCCGCCGGACGAAGCCGATGCCCGGGCCGGATGCCGCCATACTCGCAATCCCCGAAAGCTCCTTCCAGGGGATTCTGCCGAGCGTCATCCCGATAGCCCCGCGCGGCACGCGACTTCGTGCCGGGCAGACGATTTGTTCGGTAGGCTGCGCGAAAGGCTCTTGGCAGACGGCGTGGCAAGGGCACGTGTTGAAGGACGATGGCCGCGGCGTGTACTTTCGGCCTACTCCCGCGGGCGGGCGCAGCGGCTCGGCAATCTTCGATGTGAAGTGTGAGGCGATTGTAGGGCTGCTGAAGGCTTGCGCGGTAGATAATAGCTACGGGCTCGCAACGAGCACCGGGTGGCTCTACGAGGTCCTGGGGACACGCAAGGCCCGCTCAGAGATTCCCCAGAGCGTAAACGGCTGGCGGGCCAGTCGCCACGAAGGCTACGCCGTCATGCCCATGCCCGAATGTGCGGGCGGTCTTTTCGGCGGCGGCTGCTTTGGCGGCCGTTGCCCGACACCCCAGCAGCAGCCGCAGCAGCAGCCTCCAGCATGGCCGGGATTGCAAGGCGCACCGGCCGTGGCGCCCGTTGCCGATTCCGCTGGTCTACAGGCAATTGCTCAGGGGCTCGGCGCCATGGCCGAGGCTCAGGGCAGGGCCGCGGACGCACAGGTCAAGCTAGCCGAGGCGCAGGCCGCCTACTACAAACTCCAAACGTCAAAGGCGGTACAGGAACAGTACGGGCAGACGGCCGAGACCGTGGCCGGTGAACTGGGGCCGGTTCTTGGCCAGGCTGTCAGCGGCGACTTCTCGGGTGCCGGGCAAACGGCGCTGCAATCCGACGCGCTTTCCAATGCCTTGACTGATGCCGCTGCTACTGCCTTGACGCCCTTCCTGATGACATGGGGGCGGTTGGGGATTCTGGGGGTTTTCGCCGTCAAGTACGGCGGGCGGATCGTCAGCAAGTGGGTTCGCGGCTCCGTTGTGCAACTCTGGCGTGATGATAACGATACCCCGGACGAGCGGCTGGCCAAAGAGAAGCAAACGGAGGCGATTGCCGCAGCGACGGTCAAGAAGATCAACGGCGGCGCGCCCCCGGCCGTACCTCCCAAGTAGAAAGGCCGGCCGATATGGCAGTACCGAAGAATAACGGCCGGCTGAAGCTCGTCCTGGGCGTGATCGGTGCCCTGCTCTTTTGGGCGGCGACTATTATCGGTGCCGTATGGGTTGCGGGCCGGCAGGCGGGTACGGCGGCGGAAGTGGACCGGCAGCAGACGCAGCAGCTACGGGACCACGAAAGTCGGCTGCGCATCGTGGAGC
>CAZNSB010000774.1:0-791 GCA_964575155.1 uncultured Planctomycetaceae bacterium
TGCTGCTGGACGCCATTCGTGCCGTCGAGAACCCGCGCGACACTCGGGCCGTGGGCGCCGCCGGGGAGAGGGGGCCGTACCGAATCGCGAAGCCTTACTGGCAGGACGCGCGAGTGCCGTGGGCCTATGGCCGCTACGTGTGGTCGGCGCCGCACTGTGAAGTAGTCATGCGGCGCTACTGGAGACGGTACGGGGCGGAGACCTGCGAAGACAAGGCCCGCTGCCACAACGGCGGCCCCAAGTGGCGGAGCCGGGCGAGGGCCGACACGGCGCGATATTGGAACAAGGTGCGGGCGGCGATGGAGAACTGAATACGGACGGAGCGATGGCACGGACGCTGGAGAAACCGAGGATCAAGGCGCTTGCCCCCTGGTTCGGCGGCAAGCGGAGCCTGGCGGCGGCCATCGTCGCCGAACTCGGCCCGCACAATGCGTATTGGGAGCCGGCCTGCGGGTCGATGGCCGTCCTGTTCGCCAAGCCGCCGGCCAGCCACGAGACGGTGAACGACCTGCACCGAGACCTCGTGAACCTCGCCCGCGTGGTCCAGGTCGAAGCCGCCTTCGCCCTGTACGACCGGCTCCAGCGGACGCTTATGTGCGAGGCCCTCGTCGCCCAAGCCCGGCGGCGCGTTGAGCATCCCTGCCAAGGGGAACTGCCCGACCCCGAGCGGGCCTATTGGTACTTCCTGACCTCGTGGGCGTGTCGTAACGGCGTCTCCGGGACGGCCCAGACGAACTTCCAGATGGCCGTCCGCTGGACCTCCGGGGGCGGCCGCGGGGCGGTGCGGTTCC
>CAZNSB010000774.1:801-2225 GCA_964575155.1 uncultured Planctomycetaceae bacterium
CCTCCGGGGCGTCGAAATCCTCTGCCGGGATCTCTTCGACGTACTCCCCAGGATCGCCGACGAAGCCGGCACGGCGATCTACCTGGACCCGCCATACTTCCATAACGGCGCCCGCTGCGGCAGCCAGAAGTACCTGTACGACTTCGCGGGCGGCGACCACGAGCGGCTCGCCGAGATCGCCCGCAGGTTTGTCCGCGCTCGAGTTGTGGTCAGCTACTACGACCATTCCCGCCTGGCGGAGCTTTACCCCGGGTGGACGCGGCGCGAGGTCTTCCGGCAGAAGAACCTGCACGTACAGAACCGGCGCGGGAGCAAGAAGGTGGAGGCGCCGGAGGTCCTGCTCATCAATGGGCCAAGCTTCGGTCATCGCGCCGGGGAGGAAGGATGATGCCTAGAGAAAACGCCCTCAACTTGTTTGCCCAGTTGCGAAACTTTCCCGACTGGCATCTCTCGCGCGACTACGACGAATACGTATGCGAGATTTGGAGCTCCATCCATACCGCGAAGATGCTTGCCAGCGGGGTTGCCCCGCTGATGCGGGATGCCATCAGCCTTGCCCTGGAGCGGCTTGCCGACGCTGGCGCAGAGGACGAGGCAATGGGAAAGGACGTGCCCCAATGACCCGCACCTGTCCTAAGTGCAGTCAGCCCATCGACGCCACGGCCACCTGGCCGGTCCTCGAGGAATTGGAGGGCCGGGAGCGAAGGAGAGGCCAAGTGGATAAGCCCGCGGAGCAGAAGAGATGACATGGGCCAGCAGGGCATCGCCGGGTTCGTTGATCCGAAGGCGGCGGCGTGAACCGCAAGAAACCGCCGCCCTGCTGGCCTCCAATTTCGACCTTTCCGACCGGGTGCTGGATGAACACTTCGCCGGCGTGCCCGAGCGCGTCCGCGACCTGTGGCGCCTCCAGGCCGACGCGGGGCTGGAGTCGGCGGCCCGGCGATATGACCCCACTCGCGGAATGAGCTTCCGCCGCTTCGCCCAGTGGGTCGTTCGCGGCCGGCTGGCCAAGGCGAAACAGCAGCAGTGGCTCGCCCGGCGCAGCCTCGGCAGCCTCGCCGACTGGCGAAGCCCCGTGGACCACCGCACGCCCCTGTGGTGGCTGATTCACACTGAGGAGGCCCTGCGGCTCCGGGCGGCGCTGCGAAAGATGCCCGAGCTGAAGGCGCAGGCCCTGTACGGCGGGACGCTGTCCGAGATCGCCGCGCTGCGGGGCTGCACGCCCCAAACCGTTAGCCGGCGCCTGCGCCGCCAGCGGGCGGCCGTGGCAAGGAGGCTGACATGCCGTGCGTGATAATTCCCCTACTGCTGCTCGGCGCCGTTACCATCGAGCAGCCCAACCCCCATCGCGTGGACGTGTACGTGGACGGTGAGCCGCTGACCAACTTCACGTCCAGCCTGGAGCTGCACGAGTTCTGCTGGAA
>CAZNSB010000775.1:0-2223 GCA_964575155.1 uncultured Planctomycetaceae bacterium
GGGTCAAGAGCAAGGTTGCCCGGGCCATTGTAGGCTTCGCCGGTGACGTTCTGATTGACCCGCTGACCTACGCCATGCTCGGGGCCACTGCTGGAATGAAGGTCGCGGCAGGCGTGCCGAAAGCACTCCCGTCCGCGAAGCGCGCCGCAAGAGTCGCTGCCGAGGCTATGGTCAAGGGTAAGGCCGTCAGCGCCCCCATGAAGAAGGCGATGGGGAAGCTCGCTGGCAGGGGAGAGAAGATCGTTCGGCGTTTCATGCGGGAAGGAATGAGCCGGGCAGCGGCCGAGAAACTTGCCGTCAGGCAGTTGGCCGGGAAGCGCGGGGGTCAGATTCTTCGGAGCATTGCAGGCCGAGCAACGGTTGGGCAGGCACGCAGCATCCGAAGCCTCAAGCGGGCTCGGCAGTTCTTCGTACAACATGGGATCAAGGGGCGCGGGGTTCTTCGCGCACCCTTCATGGCGAAGGCGCTGACCTCGCCCATCGGGAAACAGGCCGCCATCTACAAGCGATTCGCCGAGACTGTGGCTGGCAAGGGGCTTGAGAAGATCGGGGCCGTTCAGGCGCAACTCGCCAAGGGCACGGCGAGGCGTGGGGTTGCGAAGAAGCTTGCAGGGGCGGTCACTGAGGCCAAGGCGAAGCAGGCGGGCATAGAACTCGGCCGACGGGGAGAGAACGTCGAGGCCCTGATCGCCAAGATGGCGAAGAAGGGGCCGGTTACACCGGAGACTGCACGTGGCCTAAGGGCCGCCGCACGTCTCGCCAAGGGCGGGTGGAAGAAGGGTGAACGACGCGCGCTCAAGCAGTACGTCACGAAGGCCGAGCGGATCCAGCGGAAGGCTGAACTCGCCGGCGAGTTCGCTTCCGGCAAGGCCCGCGCCATGCTCACGGCGCCTACGGCCCCAGCGGAGATGCGCGCGGCTGCGCAGGCGGCTATCGGCAAGGCCCGGCTGACGGGCCTGCCCACCGGGGCCTCGCCTTGGCAGAAGGCGCTCCACGAGGCCCGCCGCGCTAAGCAGTACCTATTCGGACCCGGCACGTCCGAGATGCACCGCATGGAAGCCGCCATGCACCAGGAACTCGGGGCGAAAGCGATCATCACTACCGGGCAGGTTGCGAAGAAGTGGGGGACACGCTTGGGGCCGATGGTCGATGACATCGCCAAGCAGACGGGGCGCAGCGCCGACGACGTGATGGCTCGCATCTTCGACCTGATCGAGGCCGGACCGGACTACGCCGCGAAGGGTATCCACCCCAGCGACCCAATCCAGGCCGCCCTGCGCGAGACGGTCCCGCAGTTTGGCCAGCACCCCGGTATGCGTGAGTTCATCGACGATCTCGGCAAGCTGCACGCCGAGATACGGCAGGTGGCCAAGGCCCGGAATGTGCCGATGGGGAGGGTGGACGACTACATCGCCCGAGTCGTTACCGCCGAGTTCCGCAAGGCCAGCAAGCCGGAAGTCCTGCGGATCATGGGCGGCAAGCCCTGGACCGCGCCTCGCGTTGAGCGGGTGGACGCAACGCTCAAGAGCGGCGAGCAGTTGACCCCGTTTCTCTCGTCAAGGCCATCGGATCAGTACAAGGCCGCCAAGGCGGCGGGCGAGGTCGTCAGCGAACAGCGGTGGAAGATCAGCGCCCGCGCCTGGAACGACCCGAACCGCCCGGCCTGGATGGGCCGCGAGCTTGTTCCGAAGGGCTTCAAGGGTCCGCAGTTCGAGACCGACGTGCCGCGAGCCATCGGCCATGCGGCGGGGGAACTCCGTTGCAGGGTGGCGAGCGCCGACGTCCGGGACATGAGCCTCAAGTGGGGTATCAGGCTTCCCGACGACCCGACCGCGGCGCATCGGCTCCTGCACAGCGACCCCAACCTCCAGCACTACTCGCTGCTGTTCGACGGCCCGGCAAATGCCGCGCTGCGGGACAGCCCCTTCGGCAAGCTGGTCGGCGAGCAGATGGCTGGCAGGGCGTATCCGCAACAGGTCGTGGACATGGTGCATCGGATGGCGGACCTGAGCCGGTCGCCCGACGACATCTACAAGCTCGTGAAGGCCAGTGACACGGTGTTCGGGGCGTGGAAGGCGCTGGCCCTGAGCCACCCGGCTTACACGATCCGCAACATCGCGCAGAACCTTCTGGGGGCGGGCATGAGCGGGGCGAATCCGGTCAAGGTTGGCTGGGCGTCTCGGCCGAAGGGCGACGTGTCCCGCATCGTGGGCCAGATGCTCC
>CAZNSB010000776.1:0-2219 GCA_964575155.1 uncultured Planctomycetaceae bacterium
GGGCAGGTTCGCCCGTTGGCTGGAGACGCGCATGTCCACGCCCGCCGACGGCACGCTCGACCTCTCCGAAGACGAGCTTGCCCGGGCCGGCGGGCTCGAAATGGTCATCGACGCCCGCCTCGCGCGGGCGGCCCGGCTGGCCGTCGGCGACGAGGTCCGCGCCGCCGCCCACCGCTTCAGGATCGTCGGCATCGTCCCGGCCGGAGCCCTCGTCCGCGCCTTCATCCCCAGGGCCACGGCGGAGTTCCTTTTCGACGGGCGCCTGGGATGGTTCACCCTGATGTTCGTGAAGCTCCGGCCGGGCGTGCGAGTGGGCGCCGCCCGCCAGGCCCTGCGCCAACTGAGGGGGCTGTCGGCGGCGGCGCTGAGGGAGTACCGCGGCATGCTTCAGGAGCGGTTC
This sequence comes from uncultured Planctomycetaceae bacterium, assembly GCA_964575155.1. Lineage (GTDB taxonomy): Bacteria > Planctomycetota > Phycisphaerae > SM23-33 > SM23-33 > CAZNSB01. The sequence goes on from CAZNSB010000776.1 coordinate 401, forward strand.
GGGGTCATGTACGTCTACGTCGACGCCGTCAACGCGGTGACCCTGGTGGTGGCCTTCCTGTTCATCCTGGTGACGCTGTACACCATGGTCCTCCAGCGGACGCGGGAGATCGCGCTGCTGAAGTCCATGGGCGCGGGGGGAGGATTCATCCTCCGGTCGGTGCTGGGCGAGTCGCTGATCCTCTCGTCGGCGGGGGCGGCGATTGGCGCGGCGGCCGCGCCGGCCGCCGGCGCCGCCATCGAGGCCGCCCGCCCCTTCCTCACGGTCGACATCGGGTGGCGCTGGGTGGGCGTGGCGGCCGCCGCCGCCGGCGTCGGCGGGACCCTCGCCGCGATCTACCCCGCCTTCTGCGCCATGAAGGTGGACGTGCTGGAGGCGCTGACGCTGGAATAGGAAGCTCCCGTTGCCCGAGAGCGAGACCATCCTGGCCGCCGAGGGCCTGCACAAGTCCTTCGGGCGGGGCGCCGCGCGGGTGGACGTGCTCCGCGGGCTGGACCTTCAGGTCCGCCGCGGGGAGTTCCTGGCGGTGATGGGCGCCAGCGGGTGCGGCAAGAGCACCTTGCTCCACGTGCTGGGGCTGATGGCCACCCCCGACGCCGGCGTGGTCCGAATCGACGGGCGGGCGGTCAGCGGGCTCGGCGAGCCCGACCGCGCCGGCATCCGCCGAAAGAGGCTCGGGTTCGTCTTTCAGCGATTCAACCTCCTCAGCGTGCTCAGCGGGTACGACAACATCCTGCTGTCGCTTCGGATTCGCGGCCGGGGGGACCGCGGCCGCGTCGACGAGCTGCTGGAAGCGATGGGCGTGGCCGACGCCGCCCGCCGAAAGCCGGGAGCACTCTCCATCGGCGAGCAGCAGCGGCTGGCGGTGGCGCGGGCCCTGGCGGGCGAGCCGGAGCTGCTCCTGGCCGACGAGCCCACCGGCAGCCTCGACTCGGAGAACCGCGCCGCCCTGCTGGAGATCCTCCGCCGGGCCAACCGCGAGGGGGGCCAGACGATCGTGATGATCACGCACTCGGCGGGTGTGGCCGCAGCCGCCGGGCGGATCGTGTACATGAAAGATGGACAGATCGTCGACGGAAACCGCTAGCCCCGCCGCCGAGGCCGACCTCCGGCCGGACACGCTCTCCGTGAGGCGCTGGCTGGCCGCCTACGCGGTGTGGCTGCTGGCGCTGGCCCTGCCGGCGGCGTGGATGCTGCGCGGGCTGGGCGTGGGCTGGCAGGAGCTGTTCGTGAACCCCGCACGCTTCACCTCGGGCGCGGACGTCGCCCTCAAGCTGCTTATCTTCGCCGTGTACATCTCGCTGTGCTGCACCTTCTGTCCCATGCCCACGGGCTGGCTGGTCGCCGCTTTGGCCACCCGCCAGGTCGCCCTGACCGGGAGCTTCCTCGCCACCACCTGCCTGGTCGCGACGGTCGGGGGCGTGGCCTCCATGATGGCCAATCTCAACGACTACCACCTGTTCACGTGGATGCTGCGGCAGAGGTCGATCGGGCGGGTGCGGACCTCCCGGCTGTACGCGCGTTCGGCCCGGTGGTTCGCCCGGGAGCCCTTCGCGATCCTGGTCGTCTTCAACGTCATTCCCATCCCCGTGGACGTCATCCGCATGCTGGCCGCCACCTGCCGCTACGCGCTTGTACCCTTCGCCGCCGCCAACTTCCTCGGGCGCTGGGTCCGATACGCCGTCATCGCCGCCGTCACCTTCTGGATGGGCGAGGGCGGGTGGGCGGTCTCGGCGGCCCTGCTGGCCGTCGCCGTCCTGCTGGGGGCAGGCAGGCTCGCCGGCAGGCTGCTGGCCCGCCGGGGGCGCGGTGGAAAAGG
>CAZNSB010000777.1:0-2218 GCA_964575155.1 uncultured Planctomycetaceae bacterium
CCGGACATTTCTATTCGGCTCAAACACCGGACATTTCTATTTGGGTTTGACAGGGGGGGGCATTGGGGCTTGACAGATCGGGGATTCCGGATAGAATGTAGGCTGTGCGGCGGGTTTTTTGCACGTCTTACGCGGCACGTTGTTTGCGTATTGTGCGGCACGTGGGTGCGCGGACTATCAGAAAAGGATGGATTAACCAAGGAGGTTTGAGATGGCAAAGCAAATTTCAACTCTGGCATTGTTGGTGTGCGCGCTGGTGGTGGCCGGGCCGGGCCGGGCGGCGGAGACGTACGACGACATCGCCGACGGCAACTGGGACGCGGCCGCCACCTGGCAGTGCACCGCCTCGCCGGGCAGCACCCCCGACAGCGGGGACACGGCCGAGATCAACGCCCAGACGGTCACGGCGAACATCGTCATCCCCAACAGCACCCTCGTGGACGTGCAGGCCGGGGGGACGCTGAACCTCGTCGCCGGGGTCACCCAGACGAACACGGTCGGCCTGACCGGCGGGACGCTGTACGGCCCCAGTGGGGCGGTGATGAACGGCGCCGTCGAGGTCGGCGCGTCCAGCTACTTGACCGGCTGGCACGGGCGGTACGTGTGGACCCTCGGCGGGCCGGTGGTCAGCAACACCACCGCCGGCCACACCATCTCCGTGGACGCCGGTTGCGTGGAATCGGGGAAGCGTCCCTACGGCGCGACGCTCACGGCGGCCTCGCCCAACTACAACGGCCAATGGCACGTCACCTACGGGTGGCTGTGCGCCAACGCCGACGGGGCGCTGGGCAACGGCACCGTCACCGCCGGCGGCGGGGGCAGCTTCGGCACACTGGGCTTCTCCTCGGCCACCTCCTCCCAGAGCGGCGTCGGCCCGGCGGCGATCGTCATGGACAACAACGGGCGGCTGGGCTTCAGCGTCGGCGTCACCATCGACTGGACCAACGACCCGCTGACGACCTTCAACGCCGGCAGCCAGATCATCGGCTGGGGCCAGGGCAACTATAAATGGTACGACCCCGTCCACGTCGCCGGGGACATGGAAGTCCACGCCGTCTACGGCAACGTCCAGCTCTACGGGCCCGTCACCGGCAGCGGCGGCATCGCCATCACCGGCGTGGATCCAGACTGGTACGGCTTGACGCTGTGCGGCGACACCAGCGGCTACACGGGCACCATCGTGATCAACAGCGGCAGGCTGGCCACCGCCCACGAGTTGGCGCTGAACAACTGCCCCGCCGTCATCGCCGTCGGCGGGTACTTCGACCCGCACGCCGTCCCCTCCGGGACGGCTTCCTTACCCACGATCTTCGTCCAGTCCAACGGCACGTACGGGAGTGAGCGACCCATGACTACCCTCCCGTTCAACGCGGAGCTCCAGGGCGGGCGGATCTACAGCAAGCACTTCACCATGGACGTGACCGGGAACATCCACGTCGCCAGCGACTCACAAATCGTCACCGGCTACGGCAACGTGACCGTCAGCGGCACCATCAGCGGCCCCGCGCGGCTGACGCTGCACAGCTCGATCTACTTTGGGACCAAGATCATCCTGACCAACCCGGCCAACGCCAACGGCTTCACCGGCGGGATCTACAACATAGGCCTCGCCAAGATCACCGCCCCCGGCGCCCAGGGCACGGGAACCATCGCGTGCGACGTCGGCGACTCCGTGCTGACCCTCGACAACGCCGCCGGGGCCGACGACTGGACCCTCACCAACAACCTCGCCGGCATCGGCGAGATCAAGGTCGAGGACGGCAGCTACGCCCTCACCTGCCAGGGCAGCAAGATCCTGCCAGGCTTCGCCAGCCCCCTGACCATCAGCGGGACGGTGAACCTGACTTCCGGCAGCGGGCCGGCGACCCTGTACGCCGGCATCAGCCCGGCCTACAGCACGCCGACCGTCTTCACCCTCCAGAACCGCAAGCTGGTCGTGGACGGCAACGTCTCCCTGGCCGGCGGGAAGCTCCGCGTGGACCTCTCCGACGCCACCGGCACGCTGACGCTGCCCGACGTCCAGGGGCAGGTCTTCACCGTGCTGGAGTGTGACGAGGACCTGGTCACCAGCGGCGACCGCTTCGGCGAAGTCGAGTTCGGCAGCTTCGGCGGGTTCGAGCTGGGCGGGCCGGTCGAGTACGGCTACGACGCCGGGACGAGCACCGGCACCGTCACCGTCGAGGTCACCATCAAGGCCGACGCCAACTGCGACCTGGAG
>CAZNSB010000778.1:0-2204 GCA_964575155.1 uncultured Planctomycetaceae bacterium
GGCTACGTGGTGCACAAGCCCGAACCCATCGTGGTCGAGCCGCCGTCCAGGTAAGGCGCGGCGGCGGGCGAGAACACGGTCATGAGCGAGCAGGCAGCCGACAGCACGCCCGAGCCCCCGGCCGCGGACGAGCCCGCCCAGCCCGGCTCCCGCCGCCGGTGGTGGTGGCTGGCGGGAGGGGTGACGGCGGCCGTCCTGGCGGCGGTGGGGTTCTTCCTGTGGTACCGGGTCGTCGGGCAGAAGGTCTGGACGGACGACCGCGGCATGGAGGTTCCCGAGGGTGCGGCCACGGTCCGTCAGGTGCTGTGGACCCGGCCGGAGGCAGTTCGCGGCGAGCTGAACACCCCCGACCACGAGTACGAGCCGGCGCTTTCGCCCGACGGGACGGAGCTGTACTTCGTCCGGGGGCTGTCCGGGACCGACCAAGTCGCCGACATCTACGTCAGCCGGCGCCGAGACAACGCCTGGGCCAACCCGGTCCCCCTCCAGTCGATCAACACGAAGTCGGACGAGCTGGGTCCCCGACTGACGCCGGACGGGCGGTTCCTGATGTTCTACTCCGACCGCCCCGGCGGGCTGGGCGGGTACGACATCTGGGCGGCCGAGCGGACCGACGAGGGGTGGGGGGAGCCCTTCAACCTCGGCCCGGCGGTCAACAGCAGGTGGAACGAGTACGGGGCGGCGTGCGACCCCGCCGGCCGGCTGTACTTCGCCACCAACCGCAAGGCGGCCGAGAAGGCCGAGGGAAAGGAATGGCGGGCGACCATTCGCCAAAGGGACATCGTCGACTACGACCTGTTCGTCTGCGAACCCGTGAGATCGAAAAAGGTGGCGCAAAGTAGCCCCGCCCGGAAGGGCGGGGCAATTGACCCCCCGCTTCCGCGGGGGGGGGCTCTCTCTCCGACGAGCGGGCCGAGCGGAACGCCCGCGACGCGACCGGCGCCGGCGCTGGCGTTCCAGCCCGCCAGGGAGCTTCAAGGCGTCAACACCCCCTACCGCGAAGGCGCGGGCTGCATCACCCCCGGCGGCGATTTCCTGTACTTCGCGTCCAACCGCCCGGGCGGGCTGGGCAAGTTCGACCTGTACCGCTGCCGCCTCCGAGACGGCGCGTGCAGCCGCCTGGAGAACCTCGGGCCGGGGCTCAACACCGCCGCCAACGACGCCGACCCGCAACTGGCACTGGAGGGCTTCCGGCTGTACTTCAGCTCGGACCGCCCGACGGGCGCGGGCGGGAACGACCTGTTCGTGTGCGAATCGCGCGAGGTGTACGCCCATCGGGTCCCCCGGCGAATGCCGGAGCTGGGGTGGCACTTCTGGAGCTTCCTGATCGCCGTGGCGGTGCTGGTTCCGCTGCTGCTGTTCCTCAAGGCGGGCGGGTACCGGCACCTGAGCCTCCTCCAGAAGTGCGCGTTCGTCTCGCTGCTGATCCACGCGATGCTGCTGCTGGGGTTCAACTTCCTGCACATGTCGCAGACCATCCTGGAATACATCGCCAAGGAGGCGGGCATGACGGTGGCGGTGAACCTCGACCTGGCACGGGAGGTCGAGGTGGGCCAGCAGATCCGCCACCAGGTCACCAAGCTGCCCACCGCCGAGCCGAAGGTCACCGACCTCGCCCGCGCCGACGAGGTCCCCCTGCCCAGGGCCGCCCCCGAACCCACCGAAGTCAACGCGCCCAAGGCCCAGTACAAACCCTCCTCCATGACCGTCCAGCCCGAGGCGCCCCCCGTCAAGCCGGCCGAGGCCGCCGAGGAACTCTCCCTGCCCCCACCGCAGTTCCATGCCGAGATGCCCAACATCGCGTTCACCCCCCCGGCGCCGATCGCCGAGTCGGAGGCCAGGCCGACGCCCCAGGCCCCCCAGCCGACGCCTTTCCAGGCCCGCAAGCTCCCTGCGCCGAAGCTGCCGCCGGAGGAGGTGAAGCTGTCGCCCGATCTCGCCCGCGTGAGACCCAAGTCGCTGGCCGAGGCCGCCGAGACCCCCCCGCCGACCCCGGCGCCGACGGAGCGGGTCGAGGCTCAGCCCCTCCCGCGCCCGCTGCCCGCCGTCGAGGTGGCGGCCCCGGCGGTCGAGCCCTTGCCGTTGGCGGCCCGGCAGCCGGAAAAGGCCGCCGCCCCGGAGCGACCGGCCGAGGCCCGGCGGATCAAGGTGCCGTCGGCGAAGGCGGCGGCGAGTTGCAGATAATTGGGTTCGTCCCATGTGAC
>CAZNSB010000779.1:0-2195 GCA_964575155.1 uncultured Planctomycetaceae bacterium
GACGTAGAGGGGCCCCTCGAAGACGGGGTCGGCCTTGGGGCCGAAGTTGCCCAGCCCGTCGGTGAAGAGGAAGTTCAGGTCGGCCTGGTCGGCGGGGGTGGGGGGGGCGATGGCGGCGACGTGGGTGCCGCCGTCGTAGGGGACTTTCCGCAAGGCGGCCAGCAGCTCGCCGGCGTCGCCGTCGGCAAGCTGGAAGCGCCTTGGCCGGCTGGCCACGTTGCGGAACAGCACCACGTCGACGGCGAGGGTCTTTCCCTTCAGATAGGCCTCCAGGAGCTTCAGCTCCCGGGCGTGGTCGCCGGCCCGCGAGCCGGAGACGTCCCAGAAGACGGCGATCCGCTCCGGGGGGGCCGTCGCCTCGGGCGCCTCGGGGGTGGGCGCGTCGTGGATGCAGAAGTACACGTGCCCGTCGGCGGCCCTCTCCACGAGGACCTTCTGCTTCTCGACGTCCGGGAGGGCGACGACGAGGTCGGCATTGAGGGCGGCGTCGGCGAGGGTGGTCTCGGCGACGAAGCCGTCGCGCCACCTCCCGAAGCGGAACCCCGGCGGGCCGTTGGCGGCGACCTCCGGGGCTGCGGCGGGCTTGACCACCTCCACGCGGAGGGAGAACTGCTTGACCTTGCGGGCGAACTTCAGCGGCAGCCGCCAGGTGGCCTTCCCGGCGGCGAGGTGGATCTCGCTGACGTACTTGACCATGACGGTCCGGCTGCCGGCAGCGGGGATGGGGAAGACGCGGGTCCTGAAGCTGTTGCCCTTGACCCATTCGACCAACCCGGGGTCCACGCCCTTGCGGAGCTCCTTCTCGAAGACCTGGCGGGCCTTGGCTTTTTCCACGACCACGCCGTCCACCATGGCGCCCTCGACGTCGAGCGCGTAGCCGCTGACGGCGGCGCCCTCCGGCAGCGGGAAGTACAGGTCGCCCGCCAGCGCCCGGTTGTGGGGATTGTGGAAGACGAGCGTCATCCTCGTCTCGGCCAGCCGGCCGAAAATCCGCGCGTCGACCGCCACCTTCGATATCCCCAGCGGGACGGACTTGCCCTTCTCCTCGACCATCAGCGCCGGGGGGACGTTCTGGGCGGCCGCGGGGGCCAGCAGTGACAAGACCGTCAGCATCGGCCAGAACCTCTTCATCGCTTTTCTCCTCGAGGCAACGCCAGCTCGGGCGACCCGCACTCAACCCGCTTCCCGGCCAGTATATTCGACGCCCGCGGGCAATGACAGTTCGCGCCGCGCGCGGCTTCGTCGCGCTTGCCCGACCGCACGCCGGCGGGTAGACTGCTGGCGGAAGCGAGGCGGGGCCCCGGCCGGGCGTGACCGTCCGGGCAGCCTCAGGGCGAGCACGGAGATCGGGGAGATTCCAGTGTCCAGGACATTCAGAGACGGCAGCGTTGCCCTCGTTTTGGCCGGGCTGGTAGTCTGCGTCGCGGGGCAGACGGCGGCGGGGCAGGTGAAGATCGGCGCCCGCCCGGACGGGCTGGTGAGCCTGATCCCGCCCAAGGCGGTGTTCTACCTGGAGCGGCGGGGACACGAGGCCATCCGCGAGGTCTTCCTCAAGTCCAACCTCGGCAAGATGGCCACGGACGAGGCCATCAACCAGTTCGTCCACGACAGCCGCGTCCGCATCGGCCGGATGATCGTCAAGGGCATGTTCAACCTGGAGGGCGAGGAGGCGATCGCCCACCACCACAAGCTGCTGCACTCGCTGCTGAAGCCGTTCTGGTACAACCCGTGCGCGATGTACGTGGTGATGGACGAGAAGTTCGAGCGCGCCCCGGGGCTGGGGTTCATCTGCATGCCGGGGGCCAAGTACCGCAAGGAGTGCGCCGACGCCCTCACCGAGCTGATGAAGGTGGGCGTGCCCGCCAAGGGCCGGCCCGGCGACCGCCAGGAGTTCACCTACAAGAGCGGCATGATCGTCTGGAAGGGCGTGGCCAAGGGGCCGATGGGGTCCAAGCTGCCGGCGGAGGCCGCCGAGCGGATCAAGGAGCTGAAGAAGCGCTCCGTCTTCCTGGTCAGTTGGGCCATGCCGCCGCTGCTGCTGGCGGCGACGGACCTTTCAGCGGCCGACGCCATGGAGACGGTGCTGGGCAAGGGCGGCAGCGCCAAGCTGGACAGCCCTTCCATCAAGGCGGTGATGGGCAAGACGAAGCTGACCGACTGGGCCTTCCGCTGGCACCTGGACGCCGAGGCGCTGA
>CAZNSB010000780.1:0-2190 GCA_964575155.1 uncultured Planctomycetaceae bacterium
AGAACCCCAGCGCCACCATGCCCTCCACCAGGATGACGATGAAGAGGAGCATGTTGTCCCTCCACAGCAGCACGATGGAGGCAGCCAGCAGGGAGAAAGCCGCTCTACCAGAAAAGACAGGGATAGGCAATGTATGAGGGGGAACAAAATTCCCATGATCGGTGAGAAGCTGCGCGCCTGGCTGGCTCTCTCCCGTCCCCCGTTCCACTCCGTGGGGGTGCTGCCGTTCATCCTGGGCGGGGTGCTGGCCTGGCGGCAGGGAGGGGTTTTCCGTTGGGACGTCTGCGGCTGGGGCACGCTGGGCGTCGTGCTCATCATGCTGGCCACCTACTATGCCGGCGAGTACTGGGACTATGCGGAGGATGCGCTCTCCGCGCACCTGGGGCCCAGCCGCTTTGCCGGCGGATCGCAGGTGTTGCAGCGCGGCCTTTTGCCCCGCCACGCCGCGCTGTGGGCCTCGCTGGTCAGCTTGCTGCTGGCCGTTGGGGTGGGATTGGTCCTCCAACTGGTCTACCGGACGGGGCCGTGGACCATCCCCCTCGCCGCGCTGGGCATGCTGGGTGGGTTCTTTTACTCGACGCGGCCGGTGCGCTGGGTGAGCCGGGGATGGGGCGAGTTGTGGATCGCCTTCTGCTACGGCTGGTTGCCGGTGGCGGGGGGCTACTATATCCAGGCGGGAAAGATCGCGCCGCTGGTTCACTGGCTGGCGGCCCCGATCGGCCTGACCATCTTTAACGTGATCCTGCTCAACGAGTTCCCCGACTACCCGGCCGACTCGGCGGCAGGCAAGACCAACCTGGTGGTGCGCCTGGGGCCGGAGCGGGCCTCCCGCCTCTATGCCATCACCAGCCTGGGGAGTTGGGTGGCAATGTTCCTGTCGCTGGGGCACGGCGTGCCGGCGCGGGTTGTGTGGTTTTACTTGCCCGTCCTCGCCCTCTCGTTGACCCTGGTCGTGCTGGTGATGCGCGGGCGCTGGCGGGATCGGGCGACGCTGGAGCGGCTCTGTGGTGCTAACCTGGCGGTCAACCTGGGCACCACGGCGGCCTACGTCCTCGCCTTCGCAGGTTGAGCATATCGTTGAGTACAGGTGCCCGGCACTTAAGGTGCCGGGCACCTTGTGGAGTGAGCACATGGATGAGTGGATGCAGGAGTGGGGAGAGCGGCCGGGGCGCAGCGTGCGCCCCTTCTGGTGGCCACCGGGCCTGATCCTCCGGCAGGCGGGCAGCGCGCTGTACGTGGGCGCGCTGGCGCGCTGGCGGCATTTGCCGGGCTGGATCGTCAACTATGGTTTCAAATGCCTCCCCGGCGCCGCCGGGTCACGCGGCATGGGCTGCATCGGCTTCCCGGCCCATCCGGTCTGGGAGATGACGGCCGCCTGCAACCTGCGCTGCATCCACTGCCACACCTCGGGCGGAAAGCCCGCCGACGACGAGTTGACCACCGCTGAGGCCAAGCGGTTGTTGGACCAACTGGCCGGGGTGAGCGAGTTTCGCATGATGGCCTTCACCGGCGGCGAGCCGCTCGTGCGGCGTGACCTGTTCGAGCTGCTGGCCCATTCCCAGGCACTGGGGTTCACCAACACCATGGCGACCAACGCCACGCTCATCGACGATGCGGTCGCCCGCCGCCTGCGCCGCTATGGCGTGGTGATCGCCGCCGTGAGCCTGGATGGCTTTGACGCCGCGACCCACGACTTTGTGCGCGGCCTGCCCGGCGCTTTCGAGGCCGCCATGCAGGGGATGCGCGCGCTGCGGCGGGCTGGCATCCTGCTGCACATCAACATCACGGCCATGGAATACAACATGGACCAGATGGAGCCGCTGATGGCGCTGGTTGAGGAGCTGGGGGCGGGCATCCTCCTGATGTACCAACTGGTGCCGGTGGGACGCGGCCGGGGCATCGGGGAGGCGGCGCTGGACCTGGGCGCGAACGAGCGGTTGATCCGCTTCATGGCCCAGGCGCAGCGCACCACCCGGGCCATCATGGAGCCGGTGGCGGGGCCCCAGTACTGGCCCTTCCTGCTCCAGCGGGCAGGGATCCGCAGCGGCCCGCTCCTGCGGTTGGCGGAGACGGTCTTTCACGGCTGTTCGGCGGGACGCGGCTTCGTCTACGTCAAGCCTGGCGGCGAAGTGTGGCCGTGTCCTTTCGTCGAGGTGAGTTGCGGCAACGTGCGCCAGACCCCCTTCCCAG
>CAZNSB010000781.1:0-2186 GCA_964575155.1 uncultured Planctomycetaceae bacterium
TGGCCGCCCCGTGCCCTTCGGGCGACAGGACGGCGCGGTGGCGCTCACCCTCTCCGCCCCATTGGGGCACACCCGGCTCCTGCACCTGCTCCCCAAGTGACCACCGCCTCGGCCGCTGCGCCCTGGGCGTGCGTGTGCAGCTCCTCGGCAAGCGGGGCTATGCCTACGAGTTGGCCGTGACGAACGGGAGGTGAGCGCACGTCGCCGACCGGGAACGCGGGGCCGGCCCGCATTTCTCACCAGGAGCGCCGCGCCAAGTCTGTCATTCTGAGACGCCATGTGGAAAGTCAAGGTTTTTCTGAGGCGAGAGTCTCTTTGTCCCCCGCGGGCGGGGGTTTTTCGAGGGTTCGGGCTCGGGCGGCCTTGTGGGCTCATCTCTCTGGGTCCAGGTTCGTCAGAGCGCCAGGCTGATATTGGTGAGGGGAGGACCCCAAGACGCCGATCAGGCGTTGACGACCCCAGAGAGCGCCAAGCTCAGAAAAGGGGTTTTGACCCCAGGCGTAGTGGAGGCGTTCTGTGCGAGCCTTCAGGCACCCAGACCGGTCAGTGTGAGGTCCTCCCGGAGTTAGGCTTGGGCTTGTGTGGGCTCCTTTCGGGTTTGATGGGTCGGCCGGCGGTCAGTTCGTCGAGGACCGCCGGGAGGATGTTGCGGAGCAGTTCGGGGCCGGCGCCGCGTGCCCAGCGGGAGTCGCGCCGGGGTCGGCGCGGCCTGATGGCCTCGATGGCCTGGGCCTCCTCGTGGCGGATCTCGGGTGGTATCTGGCGTACGGCGCGGCACAGGAGGTCCCGCGTGTGTTCGGGACCCATGTCGTGGTCGAGGGCGAAGCGGGTGAGCTTGGCGAGGATCGCGTCGCGCCCGCTGTCGGCCGGGTGGCGGTAGGCCCTCTGGCCGGTGAGCATGACGTAGCTGATGCGCGCGAAGCGGCTGGCGACGGCGACGTGGAGCTCCTTCGCCTTGCGTCCTTTGGCGCGGCGCAGGGCGGCCCAGCCCTTGAAGTGGGGGTTGTGTCGCAGGAGGTTGTGGGCGATCTCCAGCAGTGCTCCGCGCAGGCGCGCGTTGCGGTGGGCCACCAGGGGGCCGTCGGCCAGGTCGGTCTCGTCGCTTTGGTAGCGCGAGGGGTAGAGGCCGGCCCTGCCGGTGATCTTGCGGGAGTTCGCGTAGTGCTCGATGGGGCCGAGCTCTGCCCCGTAGCTGGAGGCGGAGACGGCGTTGATCCCGCGCATGCCCAGCAGGAGGACGAACGGGCTGTCCGCCACGCAAAGGGCCAGATCCCGCTCGTAGTCGAGGATCTGGGCCTCCGCCTTGTGCATGAACTCCAGCTGGCCGGCGAGCAGCTTCCGCAGCGCGTCCGCCCCCGCCTCGGGCGGCGGGGCGATGTGGGCCCACGCCAGGATGCGCGCCACCGTCGTGCACTGCATCCTCAGCCCGGCCGCACGCAGGCCCTCCACAAGCGCTTCCTGCCCGGCCTCTCGAAGAGCAGCGGCCGAGCCGTACCGCTCTGCCAGGAGCTGCGCACCCGGCACTCTCCACAGGTCTGCGAACAGGGCAGCGTAGCCCGGCATGAGCTCCTCGATACGCTCCTGAATCCGCACCCGCAGGAAAGCACGGATGCTGACCATCTCCTCGCGCGCACGGCTCACCGAGCGCCACTCCGCCCAGGTCTCGCACAACTCCTGCTCCGGGGTCCCGTAGCCCGCGATGATCGCACGCATGATCGCCAACAGGTCCGTGGCGTCCGTCTTGTTGCCGGGATCGGCGGGCACACGCAGCCGCTTCGTCGCCAGAGGGTGAACGATCTTGACAGACCAGTGCGGCCGCAGTACATTGCGGATAGGACGGTGGTAGCGCCCCGTACGCTCGAGCCCCACCACCAGGTCCTTCAGGCCATGGACCTCGCACTCGCGCCGCACCGTGGTCACCAGGGCATCGAGGGCCGGCGCCGTGTTCTCAACCTCGACAGGCTCCACGAGCACGCGTCCATAAAAGTTCGTCAACATCACCTGGAACCGTGCCTTGGCACAGTCCACCGCCAGAATCCCGAACTTGCCGGCCCCCACCTTCTCCACCCGCTCCGCCAGCGAGTGGCGAGGCTGCTTAAAGGACAGCCCCTTGCCGCGTCGACGACCCTTCTTCTGCCTTCTCATGGCCAGACCTCCTACGGTGAAAGGAAAGGAATACGACACTC
>CAZNSB010000782.1:0-2181 GCA_964575155.1 uncultured Planctomycetaceae bacterium
GGGAAGGACAGCCAGCGGCTGAGCAGGGCGCACATCAGGCCGACCGCCAGCGCCGCGCCGGCGGCGCCCAGCCCCAGCCAGCCGGCGGCCAGGACCCGCAGCCGACGGCCCTGGCCGGACTCGGGGCTGTCGAGCCAGCGGGCGTCGGCCAGCAGCAGCCGCCGGGCGTCGCCGGCGGCCGTCCCCAGCACCATGGCGGCGATGCAGACCGGAAAGGCGATTATCGTCCGGTCGGCCGAGGACGCGCCCAGGATCCAGGCCAGGGCGTTGTAGCCCATCCCGGCGACGATGGCCGCGGCGGCGCCGGTGGCGTTGGCCCGCCGCCAGAACAGCGCCGCCGCCACCACCACGAAGATCGGCGGCTCGAAGAAGCTCATGATGGCGTAGTTGGCCTTGATGATCCCGCCCAGTCGCTCCACGTTGAAGGCGAAGACCAGACCCACCGCCCCGCCGATCAGCGTCGCCCCGCGACCCACCCAGGTGTAGTGGCCGGAGGCCTTGCCCGGGATGAAGCGCCGGTACACGTCGTGCTCGAGGAGGGTGGCCTGGGAGTTCAGCAGGCTGCTGGCGGTGGAGTTGCTGGCGGCGAGAAGCCCGGCGATGAACAGCCCGCCCAGCCCCACGGGGAGGACCTGTACGAACATCCGGCTGAGGACGGTGTCGGTCTCGGCGTCGGCGAGGGCGTTCGGGCCGGTGAAGAGCATGGAGCCGCAGATGCCCGGGATGATGTAGGTAAGGGTCAGCATCCCCGTCAGCAGGGCCGCCAGCGCCAGCCCGCGAGAGGCGTCGCGGACGCTGCGCCCGGCGAAGGAGCGCTGGAGCATGTACTGGCTGGTGCACCAGTACGGCAGCCCCAGCAGGGTGAACATGATCACGTCCTTGTAGGTCGGCCAGGTCTTGCCGGCCTTCCAGAAGGTGAAGCTCCCGGCGGGGGCCTGGGCGGCGAAGGCCGAGACCCCGCCGACGGCCCTCAGCGCCAGCGGCAGCAGGATCATCCCCCCCAGGATGATCAGGAACGCCTGGATGACGTCGGTGTACACCACCGCCAGCAGCCCGGCCAGGAAGCAGTACGCCACCACGCCCGCCCCGACGATCAGGATGATCGTGTTGGTCTCCATGGCCAGGCCGGAGCTGGTCAGCACCGGCTGGAGACTCTTGGCGAAGACGTACATCGCGTTGCCGGCGAACAGGGCGTAGTAGAAGATCCACAGCACCGCCGGCAGCAGCCGAAGCCACAGACCGTAACGCTCCTCCAGGAACTCCGAGATCGTCGTGATCCGCAGCTTCCGCAGCCGGGGAACGAAGAACAGCGCGCTGACCGCCGCGATCATGTTCCCCGTCCAGGCGATCAGCAGCACCGGCACCCCGCTCGTGTACGCCGCCCCCGCCGGGCCCACCAGGTAGATCGCCGCCACGTTCGTGGCCATCACCGTGCCGGCCACCACCCACTTGTTCAGGCTCCGCCCGGCGAGGAAGTAGTCCTCGTCGCGACGGACGTATCGGCTGAGGTACACCCCCAGCGCCAGGATGCCCACAAGGTACGCCGCCAGGACAACCAGGTTCGCCATTCTCGGACCCCTTGTCGCTCCCGGATCGCGCAGCTTGTCCCGGAAAGGCTAGTGCATTGTCAAGATTGAACTTTGGGGTGCCACGGCTGCGCCTCTTGCAGCCGTGCCTGCCCCGGGGCCCGCACGGCTGCACACAACGCAGCCGTGGCACCCATCGATTGAAACTTGACAGTGCAGTAGAGGCGAGAGGTTAGCCCCGGCGACCGGCGGCCGCCGGGTGCTTCTTCTCTCACCTCTCACCTCTAACCTCGTTCCACGGTCAGCGCCCGCGCCGGCTACAGGCCCTTGAGATACGCCACCGCCCTGCGGACGTCGCCGACGGGGTCCTCGCCGGCCTCCCGCTCGATCACGTACGCCCCGTCGTAGCCCAACTCGGCCATCAGGCCGACGTAGGCGGGGAAGTCCACCTGCCCTTCGCCGAGGGGGACCTCGCGGGCGGCCCCGTCCGGCTGGCGGAGGCCGTCCTTGGCGTGGGTGTGGACGATGAGCCCGGCGAGGTCTCGGGCGGCCTGGAGGTGGTCGAACCCGTTCATGACCAGGTTGGCGGGGTCGAAGTTGACGCCCAGCCCCGCGGTGTCGGCGGCCTGGATGGTCTCGCGCAGCCGCCGCCCGC
>CAZNSB010000783.1:0-2177 GCA_964575155.1 uncultured Planctomycetaceae bacterium
CCTATACCGTCCTCCGCCGCGCCCTGCTGCTGGCCGGGGCGTGCGGGGCGGTCTGCCCCTGGGAGACGACCTGCCAGAGCGGCTGCATCCGCGGCGTGTTGGGCCAGTCCCCGATCCCCGTCGGCGAACTGCATCAGCACGTGGCCGCGATGGCAGTGGCGGAGGGCTGGGCGGCTCTGGACGTCCCGGCCGAGGAAACCGCCCGCTCGGCGGCCGTGATCGGCGCGGGCCCGGCGGGCCTGGCGTGTGCGGCCGGGTTGATCGCGCGCGGGCATCGCGTGACGGTCTTCGACCGATCCGACCGCGCCGGCGGGAAGCTTGACAGCGTGATTCCTTCGGCCCGGCTGGATCGGGCGACGGTGGCGCGGGAGATCGAGGCGGTATTCGGGTCCGTTCCCCCGGATCGCCTTTCGTGGCGGCTCAGGACCTCCCTCGGCCCCGGCCTGACGCTGGACGACATCCTGGCCGAAGGCTTCGACGCCGTCTGCCTGGCGGTGGGCCTGGGCAGTCCCGTTTCGGTGGGTGCCGGCGCCCGGCCAGGCAAGGGCGTGATCGAGGCCAACGCGCTGCTGGACAGTCTCAAGACCGACCCCGACAGCCGCCTTGCCGGCGACGTGGCGGTGATCGGCGGGGGCAACACCGCGATGGACGCCGCCGTGGCCGCGAAGCGCCACGGGGCAACCGACGTGTACCTGCTGTACCGCCGGAGCTGGTCGCAGATGCCCGCCTGGCCCGACGAGCGGCGGGAGCTGCTCGCCGCCGGGGTGCACCTGATGGTGCTGACCCAGCCGGTGGGGTACGAGACCGACGACGCCGGTCGGCTGACCGGCGTGCGCGTGGTCCGCACCACCCTTGGCGCCACGGACGACACCGGCCGGCGCCGGCCCCAACCGCTGCCCCGCAGCGAGTTTGTCCTGCCGGTCCAACTGGCCGTCGAGGCCGCCGGCGAGAGGCTGGGCGAGGACCTGTCCGCCGCTCTGGGGTCGGTCGCCATGGCCGGCGGCGCGGTCGAGGTCGATCCCGAGACCTTCGCCACCAGCCGCGAGGCCGTCTTCGCCGCCGGCGATCTGGTCAACGGCGGGACGACGGTGGCCCAGGCGCTGGGCGAGGGCCGCAGGGCGGCGGAGGGGATTGACCGGTACCTGAAGAGGCGCGGCGTCTGACTGGGGCACCGGGCCCCGGTCCGGCGACAAGTCCCGATGGTCATCGGGATGGCGCCCGCACCAGAGTTCTGCCGGAATCATCTCCACCGACCCCCCCGCGACGCCGTTTCCACCATGGGTGCTTCAAGGTCTTTTTCTACATACAGTTACTTTGCTTCTCTCTGCGCCCTCTGCGTCTCTGTGGCCCAAGTCGACCCGCCAGGGCCTTGCCCAACCCTCACGGTCGGAAAATTCTTCCCAAACGGAACTGCGCGATTCTCAAGTCGGGCCCTTGGCGTACCGAATTGGGTATCGGACGGATCGTGGTGATCCGCCGGGGCGGTCCCGATGGGCCGGGACACGGAATGCCCGGCCGCTACGGTGGCCCGTTGAGGATGACGGCAGTGGTCAACATCAGCGAAGATGGATACGCGGAGTTTCGGTTCTTCCGTCCCAATGCCGGCAGCGTGTTCGTGGCGGGGGATTTTAACGATTGGCGGACGGACCAGTTACGGATGATTCGCAGCGACGACGGCTACTGGGTGCTGAAGGTCCGGCTTCCAGCGGGGGATTACCGGTTCCGCTACATTGCCGACGGAGCGTGGTACACCGACTACGCCGCCTTCGGCGTCGCGCCGGGGCGGTTCGGCATGGACAGCCTGCTGCTGGTGCCCGAGCGCGTGATTCGCCTGGAGCCGCCGGTCCAGCCGCAGCGCCGCATCGCGGCGGCGTAGGCGCGGGGTTTCGAGTGTCGGATCTCAGGCCGTGCCGGTCCGGGCTTCCGGCTCGCGCCGCCACCATACGATCAGGAGGGTCAGGGCGTAGGGGGCGATTCCCGCGGTCGAGGCCAGCAGGGCCCACGGCAGGTGGTCGGGGTTGTCGCCGACGAGGCTGGCCAGCAGGACGAAGCCGTTGACGCCCACCAGCGTCCCCAGCCCCGCGCCCATCGCCAGGGCCGTCTTGTCGTGGGGGAAGTGCCGGGCCGCCAGCGAGAAGTGCGCCGGCCAGACGGCGGAGAACGCCATCCCCAACACC
>CAZNSB010000784.1:0-2164 GCA_964575155.1 uncultured Planctomycetaceae bacterium
CCGGACATTTCTATTCGGCTCAAACACCGGACATTTCTATTTGGGTTTGACAGCCCTTTCTCGCGAAGATTCAGCGGCAAATCGGGAGCATTGTGCCGCGTCGGGCTCTGAAACACCCCCGCAGATGGTAGGTCGGGCACGCCCCGCGCGCAAGAATCGGGCTGCGCCTCCCAGCCGCGGAAGACGCAGCCCGAACTCCTGAGGTCCTCATTCCCTACACGGCTTGCCCTTGACATTCGATGTCAAGGGCAAGCCGCCTGCCTGCTTGCCGCAGGCAGGCAGGTGCCACCCGGCGGGCTGGTAGGTCGGGCACCTGCCACCGGGCAGGTGCCCGACCTGCCTCCTTTCACGATTGAATCGGCACGTTGACGCGGTGCCAACCGGCCCAACAGCGCCAAACGGCCAGCCGCGTGGCTGGCCGTTTGGCGCTGTTGTCGGCCGATAACCAGGCTCTCAGACAGCCTCTTACCGCCTGCGCCGGCGGACGAGCACGGCCGCGCCCAGGGCAAGGATCGCCAGGCAGGCGGGCTCGGGGACGGGCGCGCCGCCCTCGCCGCCGGTGACCTTCCACCCGAAGGCGTTGGCGATGGCCGCCAGGTCCAGGACGTCGACCTCGCCGTTGAGGTCGAAGTCGGCGGTCATCCAGTTCACGCCGTCGTCCTTGCGCCCGAAGTTGTTGGCCAGCTTCGCCAGGTCGAGGACGTCGACCTCGTTGTTGAGGTCGGCGTCGCCCTTGTGGGCGGTCCAGGCGGTGCCCGTCAGCACCAGCGAGGCGGTGGTCGCGTCGGTCACCAGGGCGTTGTTGACGTCCCAGTGGGCCGCCACCAGCGGGTCCATCCCGGCCGAGAGGCTCAAGGTGCCGGTGCCGCTGAGGCTTCCGGCCGTGATTCCGGCCGTCAGCAGCGGGGTATTGACGCTCCCGGGCGCCAGGTGCAGCCGGGGCGCCGGCAGGTCAAGCTCGAAGTTGGCGTTGTTGATGTTGGCGTTGCCGGTGACCGAGATGTGGTCGTTGGTCAGCCCGCCGGCGGTGTCGAACTGGACGGACACCGTCGAGGTGGCGGCGAAGGCCAGGTGGCCGGTGACCTTCAGGTCGCCGACGCTGGCGCCCGGGGCGATCCCGCCGCCGGCCCCGACGGTCAGCGTGCTGTTTCCGCTGCCGTTGTTGCCGACGAGGATGGTGCCGTCGCCGGTGAAGGTGGTGGCGACGGTCGGGTTGTCGTAGTCCAGCCGCAGGGTCGTCCCGGCGCTGACGTCGACCGTGCTCGGCCCGCCCAGGCGGGCGGTGTTGTCCACCCGCAGGGTCCCGGCGACGACGTCGATGGCGCCGATGGCGTTGGTGTCCTTGTTCAGCGACACGGTGCCGTCCTGGGTGATGTTCAGCCAGCCGGTCGGCTGGCCGTTGCCGTCGGTGGAGGGGTTGTACAGGGCCGTGAAGGTGCCGACGGCCCCGACCAGCAGCGTCCCGGTGGGGGTGTTGACGGGCACGTTGATGTTGAAGACCCCGTTGCCGGGGGCGGCGATCCGCCCCTGGGTGGCGCCGGCGGCCAGCAGGATCTCCGGGGTGCCGTACTCGTTGAGGTTGGTGGTGGTCCCGGCGTCGTAGGTCAGGCGGGTCTCGTCGCCGAGGAGGATGTCGTGATCGCCGACGCGGATCTCGTCACCGCCGCCGTAGCAGACGTAGTCGGCCTTGCCGCCGCCCGGCCAGGGGCCGGTGCCGGCGTCGTTCCCGCGGTCGAGGTACACCTGCGAGTGCAGCTCGAACTCGGCGGGGTGGGTCCCGATGCTCAGGTCGGCCCGCCCGTAGCGGGAGCCGAAGCCCACGCCAGCGCCGCTCCTGACGGTCAGCTTGCCCGTCGTGGAGGTCAGGATCACCGAGCCGTTCAGTTGCGCGATGCCGCCGGCGTTGACCACGACGGACGCCCCGGCCAGGCAGTCTGCATTGGACGTCGCGATGCCCGCGACGTAGGTCGCCAGGAACGCGCCGCTGCCGATGTTGACCGTCTTGCCGGACAGGACATTGGCGCTGCGGGGCAGGAGCGTCGCCGCGCCGTTGACGTCCATGATCGTCCAGTTGCCGCCGATGGGGTTGGTTCCGTCGCCGATGAGATCCAGCACGTCGGCGCCGTTGACCTTGACGTGGTAGGTGTCGGTGTCGGGGCTGCCG
>CAZNSB010000785.1:0-2160 GCA_964575155.1 uncultured Planctomycetaceae bacterium
CCGGCCAGGAAGGCCATGACGGCCAGCGAGGTCACCGCGGGGCAGGCGGCCGTCCGGTTCCGCCAGGCGCCGCTGTCCTGCTGCTGCTTCGCCAGATAGGCCAGGGCCCCGCCCACGCTGGCGTCGATCCTCTTGTCGTACTTGGCCAGGGCGCTGTCGGGTCCGGAAGGCCGGCAGGCCGCCGGGACCAGGGCGACGGCGGCAACGGCCGGGATGACCGCGGCGAGGTGTCTCATCTCTCCGGGGCCTCCGATTCCGCCCCGACGGCGGCGCCCTTCCGGGCGATGGCCTGGAAGTAGTGCTTGATGAGGGTTCGGTATTCCTCCGGCCCGCCTCGCCGGGCGGCCTGGAGGACCTTGTCCTGGAGCTGCTCGGGCAGGCGGGTCCAGTCCGCCGGCGACAGCCCCAACTCCCTCAGGAGGCCCATCTCGATCCGCCCGATGCCGGTGAACCCCACGCCCGTGCGGGAGTCGAAGACGAGCCCCTCGACCCACTGGCCTGGCATCCCCGGCAGGGGCATCACGCCCATGGCCAGGGCCCGTTGACCCGTCTGGCGGGCCAGAGCCGCCAGCAGCTCGGCGGCCCGTTCGGCGTCGGTGCGGGCCTGGGTGGCGGCGGCGGCCTGGGCGGCGTCGTGGGCGTCGGCCAACTGGCCCGGCGGCAGCTCCCGCTGCTGGGCCGCGGTCGCCGGCGGGTTGCGCTGCGCCTGCTGGCGGGCAAGCTGCCCCAACCGCCGCAGCGACCCGGCCGCCCGGCCGAGGGCCCGCTGAGAGGCCTGCTGCGAGGGGACGGACTGCCCCGGCCGGCCGGCGGCCATCGCCTGCTCGCTGGCCGATTGGGCCGACGCCGCTTCCGCCAGCGCCTGCTCGGCCGCTGCCGCCAGCTGCCGGCCCGCCGCCTCCGGCATCAGGTCCTCGACGTGCTCGCCCAGCAGCTTCGTCGCCTCCCGCACGTCCCGGGTCCCCTCGGCGATGCGGCGCTGCTGGCTGGCCAGAAGCCGGTCGCGCTGTCGCCCGGCGAGGGCGGCCGCCTCCTCGGAGACGCGCCGCTGCCGCCGCGACAGATCGCCCGCCTGCCGGCCAAGCTCCGCCCGCCGCTGCCCCGACGACGGGCCCCGCTCCGCCGCCACCTGGCTGGGCTCCTGCGCGTCCGAGGGCGCCGCCGCCCGGACCTGACCGGCCCGGCCGGAGGGGCCCCGCTCGCCTTGCGGGCCTTCCTGTCCCTGCTGGGGAGGTTGATCCTGCTCGCCCTCGCCGAGTCGGCGGGCGGTTTCGCTCATGGCCTCGGAGGCGCGTTGGCCGGCCTCGGCCGCCCGGGCCAACTGTCCTCGGCCCAGTTCGCGGGCGGCGTCGTCGGCCCGGCGGGCGGCGGCGCGGTCGATGCGGTCCGGCTGGGGGGCCTGCCGGCCGACGTCGTCGGCCAGCGTGCCCGCCTCGCGGGTGATTTTGGCCTGCTCGGCCCGGAGGCGGGTGAGCTCCTGCTGGTCCTCCCGGGCCTCGGCCGCGGCCAGCCGGCCGGTCAACGCCGCGGTTCGCCGCTGGAGGGCCCGCTGCGCGCGGGCGAGCTTCTTGGCCTCGGCGGCGACGGCGGCGGCGGTCTGCGGCGGGGCGGGACGGTCGGACTGGCGGGCGGCCTGGGCGATCCGGCGGAGCTTGGCGGCGGCCGCCTTCTGCGCGCCCTCGGCGGCGCCGGGGCGCTTGCGGGACAGCTCCGTCGTGGCCCGACGCATCTCCGCCGCCGGGTCGTGCGACCTCATGGCCGCCTGGGCCTGCGGCGTCGCCCGCCGCGCCAGTTGCCGAAGCTGCGCGAGTTGCTGGGTGAGTTGGCTCTGGGCCTGCGGCGCCGCCTGCATCAGCCGGTCGGCCTTCTGGGCGGCCTGCTGCGCCTGGGCCCGGTGTGCGTCGGCCTGTTTTGCGGCGTGGGCGGCCTGGGCGACGTGGGCGGCCTCTCGCAGGGCGGCGGCGGCGATTTCCTTGGCCAGGCCGGCCTGCTCGGCGGCGATCTTCCCGCCCTCCTGGGCGTTGGCGTGGGCGTTCCCGGCCCGGGCGGCCGCCTGCCGGGCCGCCTGCCCGGGCGCCTCGGCGGCCTGAGCCGCCGCCTGGGCCCGCTGCCGGGCGCCGCCGGCGGCGGCCCGTGCGGCGTCGTCGGCCTGCTTTGCGG
>CAZNSB010000786.1:0-2153 GCA_964575155.1 uncultured Planctomycetaceae bacterium
GCTCCTCTACTACCCGATGATCCTGACGCACTGCCCGTTCGAGCCGACACCCGACTCGCCCGATTGGGACCCCACGAGCAAGGGGTCGAAGTCCTACAAGGGCAGCGCGAAGTACTTCGGCGACATGGTGGCGTACATGGATAAGATCGTCGGCAAGATCCTCCATACGCTGGACGAGGTGGGCGCGGGCGAGAACACCCTGGTCCTCTTCACCGGCGACAACGGGACGGACAAGCCCGTCGTCTCGGCGATGGGCGATCGGCAGGTGGCCGGTGGCAAGGGCCAGACCACGGACGCCGGCACCCGCGTGCCGCTCATCGTGGATTGGCCCGCCGCCGCCAGGGGGGGCCGCGTCTGCACGGACCTCGTCGACTTCAGCGACGTCCTGCCCACCCTCTGCGACGCCGCGGGCGTGGCGGTTCCCGAGAAACTCGCCATCGACGGCCGGAGTTTCCTGCCCCAGATCAAGGGAGCGCAGGGCAGCCCCCGGGATTGGATCTATTGCTGGTATTCGCGAGGCGGCCAGGACGCCAAGGCCAAGGTCTTCGCCCGGACCCGCCGCTACAAGTTGTACCGCCGGGGGGAGTTCTACGACGTCGCCGGCGATCCCCTCGAGAAGCGTCCGCTCAATGCGGGCGATTTGGGCGAGGATGCTGCTGCCGCCCGCAAGAGGCTCCAGGGCGCCTTGGACCGCTACAAGGACGCCCGGCCGGGGCGGCTGGGCTGAGGGTGTCGGCGCTGCCCGCTAATCCAGCAGCCGGTGCTCGCCTTCCAGGGCGCGGGCGTCGGTGGTGTCCTGGCCGGCCTCCAGGCACCCCAGGTATGTGCCGTCGGATGAGCGCAGGGCGAAGTACTCGATGAGGATCTTGTGCGTCTCGCCGCCCTCGGCGACGGCCATGTCGATCCAGAACCGGGCCGAGTCGCGCGTGCCGGCCTTCATCTCGCCGAGCAACTGCTCGACCATGGCCAGGCTCTTGGGGGGATGGCAGTCGCGGACGTCCTTGCCGAGCACCGTCTCCGGCCGCTTGAACAGCCGCGTCTCGTGCTTGTTCCAGGCCACGACCTTGTCGTCGGCGTCGATGACGGAAACCTGGATGGGCAGGGTTTCCAGGACCGCCTCCAGCAGGTCACCGGTCAGATTCCCGATCATGACTCTCTCCCTTCACGTGGTGTTCGGGGGCCTTCGCGTCGTACCTCAGTGCCGGAGTACCTGAGTGCTGCCCTCCGGTTGATACATGGAGGGTACTCGAAACGGCTGGCCGGTGCAAGGGGGAAGGAAGTTCGAGGTTCAAAGTTCAAAGTTCAAGGTTCAAGGTTCAAGGTTCAAAGGCAACAGCGATCCCGGCGCGCTGGTGTCTGGCACCTTTTCCGGCCGTTTGCGGGCGCGTTGTCATTCCGAGCGAGTCCCGGCGCGCCGGGACGAGTCGAAGAATCTAGCCGTGGTCGTCGCCGGTTGCCCCTGTGGGCTGGGGGTGCAAGCCGATGCCCTCTCATTATATGTTCGCCGTGGGGGCCGCTGTTAACGGCGGCCCCCACGGCGAGAAAAACAAATGCCGCTGGCCGCACGTCGCCAGGGCCAAAGGCCCTGGCCTATACCCGCCTCCGGCGAGCATGGCACCCGGCAACGACCACGGCGAGATTCCTCCGCTCCCCGTACAGGTCGGTCGGAATGACAGGCGCCGCGGCACGCCGCGGCCTACATAACTCACCCTCACCCCGACCCTCTCCCATCGAGGGAGAGGGAGAACGGATGCCGCGGCCTACAGACTGCCGCGTGGGTGCAAGCACCCACCCTACTTCGCTTCAAAGAACGGGCAGGGTTCCTTCTTGACCTCCTTCGCCCACAGGCGGATGCCCGTCACGATACCCTGATCGTCGAACGTGCCGAAGCCGACCCAGCCCCAGCCGAAGTTCGTGTCCTTGGCCTCCATGAGGGGCTTCGTCATATCATCGTAATAGACCAGGATGGTGCCGTCCGAGCCCCGCCGCACCAGCCGCACGTGGTGGAATTCGTTCTGCCCCCACTTGATGCCCTTGGTGGTCTTGGTGGCGATGGCGGTCCGCGGGGCGTCCTTGACGAGAAAGATGTTGTGGGCGTGCGGGTCGGCCTTGGTGGCGATGTGCGTGTAGTAGAAATTCGACGGGTCCGTGAA
>CAZNSB010000787.1:0-2152 GCA_964575155.1 uncultured Planctomycetaceae bacterium
ATGCTACGGCCTCGCCGCGCGGCGTCAAGGCGACAAGGCGGTGCCTGCGGGAACTGTCTGGCAGGTGGACCCCGGAGGCGGTAAGTTGCCTGGGCGCTGCGCCATCCGGCGGGCGCGGGCAGCGCACAACACCGCGGGTTCTCCGATTCGGCGAACGGACTGAGGAGGCGCGATGCCCTCGAAGCAGCCGAACATCCTGCTGATCACGTCCGACCAGCAGCATTACAGCACGCTGGGAGCGGTGAACGACCGTATCCGGACGCCCGCGCTGGACCGCCTCCGCCGCGAGGGGACGCGCTTCGAGAGGGCCTATTGCCCGAACCCCACCTGCACGCCCACACGCGCCAGCATCCTCACCGGCATGTACCCCTCCCAGCACGGGGCGTGGTCCCTGGGGACCAAGCTCTTCGAGGACGTCCCCGTCGTCGGCGACCTGTTCCAGCGGATCGGGTACGCCACGGCGCTGATCGGAAAGGCCCACTTCCAGCCCCTCGCCAGCCGGCCGGGAATGGAGTCCCTCGAGTGCCAGCCCCTCATGCGCGACCTGGACTTCTGGCGGGGGTTCCACGGCCCGTGGTACGGGTTCGAGCACGTGGAGGTTGCCCGCAACCACGCCGACGAGTCCCACGCGGGGCAGCACTACGCCATCTGGATGGAAGAGAAGGGTCTGGCCAACTGGCTCGATTACTTCCAGCCCTGGCCCAGTACCGCCGAGAGCCGCAAGGGCGCGGCGTACTGGAACCGCGACCGCCGAAGCTGGAAACTGCCCGAGGAGTTCCACTACAGCGTCTGGACCGCCGAGCGGACCATCGCCCACATCGAGCAATCCCTCGACCACGGCCGCCCGTTCTTCACCTGGGCCAGCTTCCAGGACCCCCACCCGCCGTACCTGGTCCCCCAGCCGTGGGCCTCCATGTACGATCCGGCCGAGATGGCCCCCGGGCGGCTTACGCCCGAAGAGCACGCGAACAACCCCCGGCACTTCCGTCTGACACAGGAGAAGAACCCCGACTTCTCGAGCTACCACGAGGACCAGGGGATCCACGGCTTCATGTCGCACCTGCACGACGAGGCGGAGCTGAGGAAGAACATCGCCTGCTACTACGGCATGATCTCGCTGATGGACCGCGAGATCGGGCGCATCCTGGACGCCCTCGACCGCCTGGGCGCCGCCCAGAACACCCTCGTCGTGTTCACCAGCGACCACGGGCACTTCCTCGGCCAGCACGGGCTCATCGCCAAGGGCGCCTTCCATTACGAGGACATGATCAAGGTGCCGTTGCTTCTCCGCCACCCCGGGCGCGTGCCCGCCGGGCGCGTCAGCGCGGACCTTCAGAGCCTTGTGGACCTCGCGCCGACCTTCCTGGCCGCAGCCGGCCAGGAGCCCCCCGGGATCATGACCGGCGTGAACCAACTGCCCTGCTGGCACGGGGGCAGCGCCGTCCGCGACTGCGTCCTCGTCGAGAACCGGCACACCTACAAGAACGTCCACCACCGCAGCTACGTGGACCGGCGCTACAAGATCACCGTGTACCGGACCCTCGACGACGGCGAGCTGTTCGACCTCGGCGAAGACCCCGGCGAGGTGAACAACCTCTGGCATGAGCCCCGGGCGGCCGGGCTCAAGAGCCGCCTGCTCCTGAAGTTCATGCAGGCGACCCTGGCGGCCGAGCCCACCCGAATGCCCAGAATCTGCGGGGCCTAGCCCCAGGCCCGGCCCGATGCGAAAGGGCTCGCGTTACGCCGGCAAAGAAGGTATTTGTGTTGTCTCAGTCGGCGCCGCAACCGGCGCCGGCACGGAGTGAACGACATGGGCACAGAACAACCCGAGCAGCCCGAGAAAAAGCGCAAGATCATTGTGGACGAGGACTGGAAGGTCCAGGCCGAGGCCGAGAAGGAAAAGCTCGCCGAGCGCGAGAAGGGGGCGCCCGCCCCCGCGGGCGGCGCGCCCGGACCGCGCAGCCAGGGGCGGGAGCTTCCCCCCGCGAGCTTCGCCACCCTCGTCTCCAGCCTGGTCACCCAGATCCTGTTCTCCCTCGGGGCCGTCCAGGACCCCCAGACCCGGCGGCGGTTTCGCGACCTGGCGCTGGCCAAGCACCACATCGACACCCTTGCGCTCCTGGAGGAAAAGACCAAGGGCAACCTCACCGAC
>CAZNSB010000788.1:0-2145 GCA_964575155.1 uncultured Planctomycetaceae bacterium
AGACTGGTATTCCCGGATTGGGTCAGGGACATAGCGCTCTCTGTAGACGGGCGGACGCTGGCAGTAGTAGACAGTAGCACAAAGGGCGAATGCAGCATCATAGACACCCAAACCCGGAAGGTCCTCCATCACTTGTTCAAGGCGTCCGACGAGCCCGAGGATGTCGTATTCTCTCCTGACGGGCAGATCCTGGCGGCCGCCGAAAGAGAAGAGCTGTCTCTGTGGAGTGTCTCCTCGGGTCAACGGGTGGGCCGAGCGGAATGGAGCTGCAGGCATGGGCTCGCGGCGATGGCCTTCTCGGGTGATGGCTGTCGCTTAGTTACAGCCCATTACGACACGGGCTACGACGACTACAGGCAGAACAAGACCGTACTCACAGTGTGGAAGGTGGATCCCCCGCTGGGAGGCCCCCCAGGGAGGGCAGCGAGGACTGAAGAGCCGAAGGGGGAATTCCGGGAGAAGCGCCGGTAACTGACGCGGTTCCGGCGGTTCCGGGGGCGGTTCCGGGGACACAATATTTAACTCTTGACATCGGGGCCTTGTTGCGGTATTGTATGGTCATGGCGCGATTAGCGAGAGTAGTCGTTCCGGGCGCGCCGCATCATCAGCCTTCGCCGCAGGCTTCGGCCCGACAAGCGTGACGCAGCGGGGCAACCGCCGGCAGGTCGAAGATGCGCCGTGGCGTAAGACGTTCTTCGGCAGCGCCCGCGTGGTATACTATCACTATGCCAACACGACGACCTCGGACAACTGGACCGACCAGGAAAAGATCGGCCAGAAGCTCTCGCGGGTGCGCATGTAGCGGCTCAGCCGAATGTGCGCGAGCTCTCGACTGCTCCGGGGCCGGGTCTGCTCAGAAAACGGCCCCGCAGTTCCTCACGTGCGGCGCGGCGTCGGCTCTGACCGGCGCGCAGCGGCCCCGCGAACCGGAGCGAAGGCGTCCTTCGGTTGTCAAGGAGCGTGCTTGGCTCAAGCGGCCCGTAGCGGCCGGAGCGTGACTTCGATGTCGAGGATCGGCAGCGAGGGGTCGCCTCGGCAACAGCGTCGGCGTAGGGCGATCAGTGGATCGACGAGATCGGCAGCGCGGATCGCCCGTGGGGCTGCCAAGCGGCGTCGGCGCACAGCTTCGTCGGGTGTCCGGCAGCCCAGGGCGCTGTGGGGGCGATGATGATTGTACCAATGTTGGAATCGTTCGAGGCGTTTCTGAACGCGGCGGGCGCTCCAGGGCAGCAGCACGACGCGGAGCCAAAGCCTGAAGGTCCGGAAGAATCGCTCGACCTTGGCGTTGACGGCAGGACAACGCACACGTCCCTGGACGTGACGGACGCCGAGAGACTCGATTCGGTTGCGGAACGCCTTGCGGAACTGGCAGCCGTGATCCGTGATGAGGAAACGTGGTCGGCCGTTCTCGCCGACGGCGTGGCGGACCAGCCGGAGCATCTGCCGGGCGTTGGGCGCGCCGGGATAAGCCTTAAGGGCCAGGAGCTTTCGGGATCGGCCGTCGATGATGGCGGCGACGGCGAAACGCCGCCACAGCAGGCGCAGCGAGGTCAGATCGAGGTGCCAGACGCGGTTGGTGCGTTTGGGCCGGAGCAGGTTGCAGCCGGCGGCGGAGGCCGGCGGGATCAGACGGCCGCGCGGTCGGTGTCGCTTGGGGTCCGGTTCGCGGAGGATGCGTTGGACGGACGCCCGGCTGATGCGGAGTCCGGCGCGGACGAGATGCGCCGCCAGCGTCCGCGTGCCGAGTTCGGGTTCGGGGCAGAGCCGGCGCAATTCATGGACCGCCCAGCGCACCGCATCGTGGAGGAACAACCGGGACGGTTTCCGATTTCCGCTTGACGGGGCGGGTTCACCGGGGTAATCTCGCGGCATGCCGAGGACGGCCAGGGTCGTCATTCCGGAGATTCCGCAAATCGGGGGACATCATATGGTTTTTTGATGACATTGGCCCTGGGCGGCCGGGTGAAATCGGGGGACATCATATGGTTTTCTGTTGACATTGGCCCTGGGCGGCCGGTTGGGCAGGCCTGAAGGCCGGCCGGCCGGCGGCGGAGGGCGAGTATCCCGGAGAGGTGCCAGAGCGGCTGAATGGGCCGGTCTCGAAAACCGGTGTGCCTTCGGGTACCGTGGGTTCGAATCCCACCC
>CAZNSB010000789.1:0-2143 GCA_964575155.1 uncultured Planctomycetaceae bacterium
ATGTGGTCCTGGCAGACGAAGGTTTGCATGCCGTCGGCCTGGAAGAACTTCTTCATGTTGTCGAAGTCGGGGTCGCCGCCGTAGATGAAGAGGGTGCGGTATCCCCTCCCGGCGAAGAGGCCCGGGAGGGTGAGGCAGTTTCCCTGGGAGCGGAGGCGTTTCATGATGGACGGCCCGCCGAGGTCGGGATGCCCGCAGAGGGTGCCGACGATTCCCCGGCTGGTGCGGTTCCCGACGGCGTACATGCGTTCGAAGAACAGCCCCTCCCGGCAGAGCCGGTCGAAACAGGGGGTGTGGCTGGGGCGGTAGCCCAGCGCCCCGACGGGCGTGCCCGCCATGCCCTCCATCACGATCAGCACCACGTTGTAGTCGTTGCGGGGCCGGCCCGTTTCCGTCCTCCGCCACAGCGGGTTCCGCACCGAGCCCGCCGGCCGGTCCGCCTGCTGGATCAGCAGCTCGCAGGTCACGGCGGCGGCGCGGTCGAGGTCGGGGAACGGGTACAGCTCGGTCTCGTCGAGGCTGTCGTTGGCGATGGCCCGCACCGCGTGCGTCAGCGTGAAGACGTTGTTCAGCGTCAGTTGGGCGAGGACCTTGTTGTCGCAGAAATACGAGGGCCCGAATCGCAGCGGGCGGCGGAAGCTTCCCCGGCAGCCGAGCACCGCCAGCCCCCCCAGCACCAACAGCAGCGGCGCCCGCACCGGCAGCGGCTGGCGCGGCGGGCGGCCGCCCCAGAACACCTTCGCGTACAGCCGGGCGAACACAAACCCCGCCACGGCGAGCCCCAGCACCAGCAGCCACAGCGGATAGTGCCGCCAGATGTACATGGCCGGCTCGGCGAAGTGGCCCAGGTGGTCCACCGCCAGCCAGTTCAGCCGGGTCCCGAACGCCAGGTAGAACGCCGCCCCCACCGCCTCCACGCCCAGCAGCGTCACCGCCGCCGCCGTGCCGTAGGCCAGGAGGGCCCGGCGGAACCTCCTCTTCCCGAACGCCCCCCCCGGCGCCAGCAGCAGCACCACCAGCATGGGCAGCAGCAGGTATCCCATGGGCATGGCGTCGTACCACAGCCCGATGAGAAAGCACTTGGCGATGTCGCCGGCGCTGACCCGCCCGAGCTGGTCTGCGCTGACCAGCAGCAGCCCCGCCCGAAAGCTCGTGAACACCACCAGCCCCGTCACCGCCATGACCCACACCGGGCGGAGCCGCTGCCCCGCCAGGACCGCCGCGAGGCCCCGCGCCCATCGGCCGGGGCGCGTCCGGGGTGCACCCGTGGTTGCAGGTTCGCCGTCTTCCATGAAGCCCACTGCTCCGTCGAGTTGCCCGGCACGTCGCCGCGCGGCGCCCGCTGCCGCCCGGGTGCCGGGCACCATCCTAGCAGATCAACCCCGCCCGGCAAGCCGGATGTGGGGAGCGGGCGCGAATCCTGGTAGAATGCCCCCGGCGCCGGCAGGGGCAACGCATGAGGCAGACGCTGAAGAGGTCGGACCGGCTGCGGGGTCGGCGGGAGTTCGCGCGGGTGACCCGCGGCGGGCGGCCGCTGACGGAGGGCGGGCTGCGGGTGCACGTGCTGGCCAACTCGGCGGGGCGGCGCCGGCTGGGGGTGATGGTTTCGCGGCGCCACGGCCCGGCGGCGCGGAGGAACCGCATCAAGCGGCTCTGCCGAGAAGCCTTCCGCACCTGCCGCGACCGCCTGCCGGACGGGTATGACTACGTCCTGGTCCCGCCCGGCGGGGCGGAGCTGAGCGTGGAGGCGATCCGGCGGTCGCTCTGCCGGCTGGGGCGACAACTGGCGGGGGGGCCCCGCCCGTGAGGGCTCGGCGCCGGGTCGGGCTCGCCGCCAGGGGGATGATCTTCATGGTGCGCATGTACCAGCGGACGCTTTCGGGGTTTCTGGGCGGGCAGTGCCGCTTCGTCCCCACGTGCAGCGAGTACTTCATCCGGGCGGTCGCCCGGCGGGGCGCCCTTCGCGGGGCGCTGCTGGGCATCTGGCGGGTCCTCCGCTGCCACCCCTTCTCCCGCGGCGGGTACGACCCCGTGCCTTGAAAGTCTCTTGACCGGCGGGACGATCCATGCTAAGAACTACACTACCCGTGCGGGGCTGTAGCTCAGCTGGGAGAGCGTCTGCATGGCATGCAGAAGGTCAGGG
>CAZNSB010000790.1:0-2143 GCA_964575155.1 uncultured Planctomycetaceae bacterium
GTTCACTGATGCGGCGGGGGGGCGCAAGGCTGGGGAAATACGCGATTGCGAAGGCGGCACGCCTGGGGGGCGCCGGGACCTACTCCAACCGGCCTGGGGTCCTGGGAACCACTTGGCCATTCTCTGGGCCGCGAGGTCCGCGGAAAGGCCGCGTTTTTCCTTGCCCCGGCCGGGGCCTCGGTGTAGAAGTGGAGGTGTTGGGCCGCGGACAGCGGGTGCCCGCGGGGCCAACGTTATATGCCTTAATGGAAAGGAAACTGTCATGTCAGGGATTCCCTCCCCCGTTGCTGAGAAGCTTCCGGCGGACTGCCAGGCCGAGACGCTGGGCGTGGCGTTCTTCGACCTCTCCCGGCTGGCCGAGTGGTCCTCCTCGGCGGAGGACGCGGCCGTCGCCGGGTTCCTCCAGGAGTTCTACGCCCTGGCCGCCGAGCACATCGAGCCGGCGGGCGGGCGGATCGTCAAGTTCATGGGCGACGCCGGGCTGGCCGTCTTCGCGCCCGACTCGGCCGAAGGCGTCATCTTCGCCCTGGCCGAACTGGCCGGGGCGGCTCGGGCGCTGGCCCGCCGGCGCGGGCTGGACGCGTACCTGAACGTGAACGTGCACGTCGGCGCGGTGCTGGCGGGGTCCTTCGGCCCGCCGGGGGCGGAGCGTTTCGACGTGATCGGCAAGACGGTGAACATTGCCGCCCGGCTGGGGCGGCGCGGGGTGACGCTGTCGGCGCAGGCCTTTCGCTGCCTGTCGGCCGCCGGGCGAAGACGCTTCGCCAAGAACGCCCCGCCGGTGACGTACCGGCTGCGGCCCCGAGGCCGGGAAGGATGATCGTCTACCACGGCACCACGGCCCGCCGGGCGCGGCGGATCTGCCTGGAGGGCTTCCTCCCCCGGAAGCCCTCCCGCCGGGTCTGGTTCGCCAAGAGCAAGGGCTACGCCGAAGGGCGGGCACGGACCCAGGCCCGCCGCGCGCACGACCGCCCCGTGGTCCTCACCTGCAACATCGACCTGTCCGGGCTCAAGTCCAGGCTGGCCAAGAGGCGCTTCTTCCGGCGCGGCGGGAACATCGCCATCGCCGCCCCGATACCGGCCACCGTGCTGCGGTCGGTTCCCGGGGTCCAGACCCCCACCACGCCCGACGAGCTGGTCCGCTGGCTCAACCGTCTGCTGGGCCTGAGGCCCCACAAGGGCGTCAGCCGGAAGCACCCCGGCGTCGACCGGCTGTCCCGGTGGATCGTCAACCGCATGACCTCTCAGCCCCACGGGAAGATCCACCCCTCCGAGCTGCTGCACCTGGCGAAACAGTGGCTGGGGGAGTTCTTCCGGGACGCCGACATCGACCCCGACCGCCTGCTCGTCCGCCGCCGGCCGGCGACGATCCACGTCAAGGCCGAGCTGCCCCCGCCCGCCCCCCAGCCCGACCCCCGCGAGGAAGAGGCCTTGGAGCTGCTGGAAGACCCAAAGCCCCGCCGCCGCGTACGCGGGCTGGGACTGCTGGCCGAGCTGGGCGACCCGGACCTGTTCGACTTCTGCGCGATGTTCCTCGACGACGACTCCCCCGACGTCCGCGTCGCCGCCCTGAAGACCATGCTCCGCTGCGAGGACGGGCACCCGGAGCCCATCGTCCCCCTGGCCGGGGCCGAGGACAAGCGCATCCGTGCCGCCGCCATCGCCGCCCTGGCCCGGCACGCCGGCGGGGACGCCCCGCGCTGGTTCGAGCGGGGGCTGAAGGACCCCGAGCCCTGCGTCCGCCTGGCCGCCGCCGCCGTCCTGGAGCACCTCAACCCGGCCCGGCACCGGCGGATCTTCGAGCTGGCCCTCTACGACCCCAACCCCCAGGTCGCCCACCTCGCCGAAAAACTCACCGCCGGAAAGGGGTTTCACAGGGAAGGGTGATCGTCCCGCCGGGTCCCCCCCGTCCGGGCCACAGCCAGACCGGGATCGAGGGCCACGGCTGCCTGGGCAAGAGGCGAGGGCCATTTCATGGGCAAAACTGGCACCCAGATTGCTCATAGCCTTTATTGTGTTACGGCGCGTGAATCACATGCTATAATTCAAGAAATGGCGAAGATTGGCCGAAATATGGAGGGTGCCTTGGCGGCGCTCGGCGAGAAAATGGAATTCTGCCAGGCCCAGCCGATCTGTCTGGTGG
>CAZNSB010000791.1:0-2136 GCA_964575155.1 uncultured Planctomycetaceae bacterium
CATCCAGGCCCTGGGCTGGCGCCCCACCGGGAAGTTCGAGCCCCTCACCGACGACATCGCGTCGGTGGCCTACTGGTACCAGGCCGAGCCCCACGCGCCCTTCCCCGAGCTTCCGGCCCTCCGGGAACGGTTCCCCCGGTGAAGGGACACCAACCCCCCGCGGAAGCGGGGGGTTAGGTTAGTCAGGTATTGATCCTCACGCCCCCGCCCACCTACACTCATCCCCATGCCCGTCTGCCTCTTCACCTACCACACCTACCGCAGTTGGATGCCCGACCGCCAGCGCGGGTTCGTGCAGAAAGGAAGGGGCATTCAGCCGCCGAGCGCGAAGCTCGCCAGGGCATACGGCAAGGCGGCAAGGCATCCTCCGTTCCTGCTCGATGCAGACGCCCAGGGCTTCCTGATCGAAGTCGCGCTCGACGTCTGCCGCCGTCGCGGGTGGAAGGTGCATGGGATTGCGACCGACCCGACACATCTCCACGTGCTGGTCAGTTGGCGCAGCAGGGCCCGCTGGCAGGACGTGACGGGAAAGCTCAAGAACATCCTGAGCACTGCCCTGTCGAAGCGGGCGGGGGTCACCGGGCGCCCCTGGTTCGTGGACGGCAGCAGTCGAAAGCAGGTGCGGGATCGGGAGCACTTTGAGTACCTGATGAACGAGTATCTGCCCGATCACGTCGGGTGCAAATGGTTCCAGCAGCGCCAAGAGGGACTGTAATGGACGGGTCCAACCCCCCGCTTCCGCGGGGGGCTACTGTCCGCGGAGACGCGAGCTCAAGGCGCCGATTCATGTCGCTCGCCAACGCGTGCGCGAAGGCGGTGTGACCGCCCCAAAGCACACTGGACAGTAGCCCCCCGCGGGAGCGGGGGGTTGCGAGTCGGCCTCACCGCCTCGGGTCGGCGGCGCCGGCGGCGGCGGCGACCCGGACGCCGTGCGGGGGCGGGCCGGAGGTCAGGTACTGCCGGGTGAGCTGTCTGCGGACCCGCCGGTCCAGCTCGTGGAAGCCCACCAGCCGGTCGCGCCCCAACTGCTTGGCCCGGAGCAGGGCCTGGTCGGCGAAGTAGACGAGCATGTGGGCCTCGGTGACCTGGGCGTCGGCGGGATAGCTGGCGGATCCGATGGAGGTGGTGACGTGGATGTCGTGCCCGTAGACGTTGAACCTGCGTTCGGCGACGTTTCGTCGAATGCGGAGGGCGAACCGGCATGCCTGGCTCCTGCCGGCGTTGGGCAGGATGATGCTGAACTCCTCCCCCCCGGTGCGGGCGACGATGTCGCTGTCGCGGACGCAGCGCTTGAGAATGACGGCGAACTCCTTCAGCACGTAGTCGCCGCTGGGATGCCCGTGGGTGTCGTTGACCACCTTGAAATGATCCAGGTCGAACACCAGCACGGAGATCGGCCGATCGTACCGGCGGGCGATGCGGAAGCCGCTTTCCAGGAACGAGTCGAAGTGGCGGATGTTCTGAAGGTGCGTCAGCGGGTCGGTGCTGCACAGCGTAAGCAGCCGGGCGTTGTCCCGCCGGAGCTGCCCCAGCAGCGCCCGCTCCCGCGACAGCGAGGCGGCCAGCGCCTCTCGAGAGGCCGACAGCTCGTCCTGGAGAACCTTCGCCCGCAGCAGGGCGCGGAGGCGGGCGGCGAGCTCGGCCTGGGAGACGGAGTCGCCGACGATCTCGTCGGCCCCGCTGTCGAGGAACTGGCACCGGGTCCGTTCGGGGGGCGCCGGGGCCAGGATGACGACGGGCAGGTGGGGCACGCCGGCGGCGAGGCGGAGGACGGAGGGGAAGTCCATGGCCTCGGCTTCGTCAGCGGTGACGTGGAGGAGGACCACGTCGATCTCGCCGCCGTGGACCGCGGCGAGGGCCTCGAGGGCGTCGGCGGCCTGGGCGACCTGCCATCCGGAGGAGGTGAGCTGACCGCAGCGGCGGGCTGCGCGGGCGCGGTCATCGTCCATGAGGAGGGCTCGGCCTCGAAGCTCTGACAGCGACTCCACCATCTCGCCTCCGGAGGGCGGGCAGTTGGCCCAGTATTCGCACCCGGCCGCAGCCGATGCACACGCCCCTTGCAGCCTAAGATACGCCGGGCCGGAGAGGCGAAGTGAATGAGCAAGAAGAAGTTACATGCGGGGGCGTCGCCGGCTC
>CAZNSB010000792.1:0-2134 GCA_964575155.1 uncultured Planctomycetaceae bacterium
GCGCGGGCGACGGGCTTCCTGGTCGCACCGGCGGTGAGCCTGGCGGCGGTGGCGGTGGCGGCGTCGATCCTGTGGGCCGGGCTGCTCGGCCGCGAGGGAGGCTTCGTCGGCGACCTGATCGTGGTGGTCTACCTGCTGGTCATTCCCCCGCTGACGACCATCCTGGGCGCCAGCGCCGCCGGAAACCCCCACGCCTCCGTCGGCGCCAGCCGGGAAATGAAGCTCATCCTCGCCTACGAGCTGCCCTTCCTCGTGGCCCTGCTGGTGGGGGTGATCCGCGCCGCCGGCGGGCCGGCGGGGGAGGGGGGGACCTGGATCTGGAGTTTCAGCCTGGGCAAGATCGCCGGCGGGCAGGTGAGCCACGGCACGACGCTCTACAGCGTCTCGGGGGTGCTGGCGATGGTGGTCGCCATCCTCGCCGTCCAGGCCAAGCTCGGGCAGGTCCCCTTCGACCAGGCCGAGGCGGAGTGTGAAATCATGTCCGGGGTCTACGTGGAATACTCCGGCACCCCGCTGGCGATCATCCTGATGGGGCGGGCGATGCTGCTGGCGGTCATGCCGCTGCTGCTGATCCTGGTGTTCTGGGGCGGGATCCAGGGCGGGTTGGGGATTGTCTGGTTCATCCTGAAGTACGTATTGCTGGTCACGCTGGTGACGCTGATACGGAACACGAACCCTCGGCTGCGGATCGACCAGGCGGTTCGGTTTTTCTGGCTGAGGCTTACCCCGCTGGCGGCGCTGGCGGCGGTACTGGCCGTTTTGGGCAGGACCTGGGCGATAACATGGCTCTAATGAACTGGGCATTGCGGAAGTCCCTGTGGGTCTACCACGTCAACACCGGCGCGTGTAACAACTGCGACATCGAGGTGCTGGAGCTGCTCACCCCGCGCTACGACATCGAGCGGTTCGGGATGATCCTGGTGGGCTCTCCGCGGCACGCCGACGTGCTGGCCGTCACCGGGACCTGCACACGACAGGCGCAGCCGAGACTCCAGGAAGTGTATCTTCAGACCGCCAAGCCCTGTGTCGTCCTGGCCATCGGCTCCTGCGCCGGCGCCCAGGGCATCTTTACCGAGGCTTATCACATGGGCGCCGGCGTGGACAACGCCATCCGCGCCGTGGACCCCGACGCGATCATCGCCTACGTCCCCGGCTGCCCGCCCAAGCCCGAGGCCATGATCGTCGCCGCCGTCAAGGCCATGGAGCTGATCAAGACGCTGTAGGGGAGGAGGAGGTGGTTCGTATGACGGACGTGGCTGCAAGAAAAGAGACGCAGGTGCCGCTGACGGGGCTCGTTGGCGAGCGGCTGGGGGCGCTGGGCGACGCGGTCGTCGCCGTGGAGCAGTGCGACCGGCGACGCGGATTCGCCCGGATCGACCCCGCCCGCACCGTCGAGGTCGCCGAGAAGATGTTCGCCATGGGCGACACCCGGCTGGCGACGGCGACGGCCGTCGACGTCCGCGACGGCATCGACGTGCTGTATCACTGGTGCATCGAGCCGCAGGGAGTCGTCATCACCCTGAAGGTCCTGGCCGCCGCGCCCGACCTGACCGTCGATTCCCTCGCCAACGTCGTTCTCGCCGCCAACTGGATCGAGCGGGAGATGCACGACCTGTTCGGCGCGAACTTCCGCGACCACCCGGACATGCGCCGGCTGATCCTGGACGACTCCTGGCCGGAGGGCGTCTACCCGCTGCGGAAGGACTTCGACCAGATCGCCGACCGCCCCCCCCTCCCGCCGATCCCGCCGCCGCCGGAGGAGAACCTCCCATGAGCCACAAGACCATGATCAACATCGGGCCCTTCCACCCCCTCCAGGAAGAGGCCGAGTTCTTCCAGCTCTACGTCGAGGGAGAGACCGTCGTCGACATGGATGCGCGCATCAGCTACAACCACCGCGGCATCGAGAAGCTCGACGAGTCCAAGACCTTCGACCAGGTGCCCTTCGTCGTCGAGCGCGTCTGCGGGATCTGTTCGGCGTCGCACCCGCTGGCCTACGTCCAGGCCGTCGAGGACATCGCCCACGTTCAGGTCCCCCAGCGCGCCCTGTACCTCCGCACGATCGTCAACGAGCTGGAGCGGATCCACTCGCACCTGCTGTGGGTGGGGCTGGCGGGGCACTTCCTGGGCTACA
>CAZNSB010000793.1:0-2129 GCA_964575155.1 uncultured Planctomycetaceae bacterium
ATCGCCATGAGCGGGCCGAGGCTGCCGAAGGGCGCCCTCGCCCTCGGGAGCGAGGCCCTGGTGACCACGGCCAGGCGGGTGACCTGCGCCACCGATTTCGACGAGCCGGGGCACCGCTTCGACAGGGCCCGGAAGGTCTGGGACGACTACCGCGCCGACGGCCGGCTGGACGGGCCGACGGCCAGGACCGCCCCCTCCGCCGCGGGGCGGATGCGGATCGGGATGCTCTCGGCCGAGGCCGCCCTCAGGCCCGGCGGCAGCGCGGAGATCACCTTCGTGATCGCCTGGAGCTTCCCCAACCGGCTGAGCGACTGGCACCTCCCCGTCGGCGGGCGCCCGGTCGTCGTGCGGAACCATTACGCCCGGCGGTTCCCGCGCGCCTGGAAGGCGGCGGGGTACGTCGTCGCGAACCTTCGCCGGCTGCGCGAGCGGACGCTGGCGTTCGAGCGGGCCTTGTTCGCCAGCACGCTGCCGGGAGAGGTGCTGGACGCGGTCAGCTCGCAGATGTCCACGATCCGGACGAACACGACGATGTGGCTGGACTACCCGCGCGGCGAGAAGGGCGGGCGGGTCTTCGCCTTCGAGGGTTGCAGCCCCGCCGCCGGGTGCTGCCCCATGAACTGCACCCACGTGTGGAACTACGAGCAGTCGATGGCGCACCTGTACCCGGCGCTGGAGCGGACGATGCGGCGGACGGACTACGAGGAGAACCTGCACGACGGCGGGGCGATGTACTTCCGCACGGCCGTTCCCTTCGGCGGCCGGCGGCGCCGGGGGCGGAGGCTGCCCGCCGCCGACGGGCAGCTCGGCACCGTCGTCAAGGTCCACCGGGAGTGGCGGATCAGCGGCGACACGCAGTGGATGAAACGCCTGTACCCCGCCGTCAAGCAGTCCGTCGAGTTCGCCTGGAAGGGCTTTGCCGGATGGGACGCCGACGCCGACGGCGTCATGGAAGGCGTCCAGCACAACACCTACGACATCGAGTTCCACGGGCCGAACACCATGTGCGGCACGCTCTACCTGGCCGGGCTGCTCGCCGGGGCGGAGCTGGCCGAGGCGGCCGGAGACGACGACGCCGCCGAAAGGTTCCGCGAGGTCTTCGCCTCAGGCAGCCGCCGGTACGACCGGATGCTCTTCAACGGCGAGTTCTACGTCCAGCGGGTGAGCGAGGCGAAGAAGGCCTACCGGGGCATCTTCGGCCAATCGATCCCGGCCGGCCGGCCGAAGTACCAGTACGGGGGGGGGTGCCTGAGCGATCAGCTCCTGGGGCAGTGGTCGGCGCACGTGGGGGGGCTGGGGTACGTCCTCCCGCCCGCCCACGTCAGGCGGGCCCTCGCGGCCGTCTTCCGCCATAACTTCAAGACCGACCTCGCCCGCCACGAGAGCGTGCACCGGACGTACGCCCTGAACGACGAGGCCGGGCTCGTGGTGTGCACCTGGCCGGACGGAAGGCGGGAGACGTTTCCCTTGATCTACAGCGACGAGGTGTGGACCGGCACCGAGTACCAGGTGGCGGCCCACCTGATCTACGAGGGGTTCGTCGAGGAGGGCCTGGCGATCGTGCGGGCGGCGCGGGGGCGGCACGACGGGGTGCGGCGGAACCCCTGGAACGAGTTCGAGTGCGGGGACCACTACGCCCGGGCGATGAGCAGTTGGTCGCTGCTGCTGGCGCTGTCCGGGCAGCGCTACGACGGGCGGACCGAGACGCTGACGGTCAGGCCCGCGGTCGGCGCGGCGGATTTCAGGTGCCTGTTCACCGCCGCCAAGGGCTACGGCACGTTCGCCCAGCGCCGGGGCCGGCGGAGTCTGGACGTGACGGTGGAATGCGTCGATGGTCTTGTCGCGCTGAGAGCGCTGGGGGCGTCCGGCCCGCCTCGGCGGCGGGCGGGCATGGCGGCGAACGGCGGCCGCCATGGCACCCGGCGGGGCGGGGGCAAGGCTGCCTGCCGGCTCAACGGCAGGTCGCTTCCGGCCGAGGCGGAGCTGGCGGCCGAGGGCCTCCAGGTCCGTTTCGCCCACCGCGTGGTCCTGGCGGCGGGGGACGCCCTGTCGCTGCGGGCGGTCCTGCGCTGACGGTGTCAAACCCAAATAGAAATGTCCGGTGTTTGAGCCGAATAGAAATGTCCGGT
>CAZNSB010000794.1:0-2128 GCA_964575155.1 uncultured Planctomycetaceae bacterium
CCCCGCCAGCTTGAACGTCCCGCTCCGAGCGTAATTCCACCCCCCCTCCTGGCTGCCGGTCACGTGCAGGCACTTCCGCCCCTCGGCCGCGACGACCCCCGCCGCGCACCCTTTCACCGCCCGCCAGGCCTTGCCGGCCTCGAAATCCTCCGCATAGGCGGGCGGCACCCCGGCGCCAGAGGCGGCGGACCCTCGTGCCCCGAGGGCGCAAAGGGCCACGCACACCACAGAGGCAACGACATGTTTCCCGGCAGCCATAGCGGTGCCCGCATCGCCCTTCCGCGCCGGCCGCGGTATGCCGCCACGCGACGCCGCCGCGGTAGCCGGGCGATTCACGCTACCAGTCGAAGGTTCTCTGCCAGGCGGCCTTGGCGTCGGCGATGGGGACGTCGAGGACGGCCTTGCCGGCGTGGCTGACGAGGACGCGGGCGGTGTCGGTGAACCGGCCGATCTCGGCGAAGGGGACGTCCTTGACCGAGGCCCGGAAGGCGTCGCGCTTGTCGGGGGCGACCTCGAGGAGGAACCGCCCGGCGGTCTCGGCAAAGAGGAGGGCCACGGGCGGGACGCCCGTGCCACCGGCGGGGACGGCGGAAAGGTCGATCTCCACGCCGAGGGCGCCGGAGAAGGCCATTTCGGCGGCGGCGACGGCCAGCCCGCCCTCGGAGAGGTCGTGGCAGGCGCGGACGAGCCCGGCGGATATGGCCGACTGGACCGCCCGCATGACCTTTCGGGAGGTGGCGGCGTCAACGGGCGGGACGTCCGTGCCGGTCTCGATGCCCTCGACGAGCAGCAGGTGGCTGCCGCCGAGCTCGCCGCCGGTCACACCCGCCAGGAACAGGCAGTCGCCGGCGGCCTTGGCGTCGGCGGTGACGCAGCGGGCGACGTCCTCGATGACGCTGACGGCGGAGATCAGCAGCGTGGGGGGGATGGCGATGGTCTCGCCGGTGTCGGTCTGGAACTCGTTGTTGAGCGAGTCCTTCCCGGAGATGAACGGCGTGCCGTAGGCGAGGGCCCCGTCGTAGCAGGCCTTGGCCGCCTGCACCAGCGCCCCCATGCGGTCGGGCTTGTTGCAGTTGCCCCAGCAGAAGTTGTCCAGGATCGCGCAGCGCTCGAGGTTCCCGCCGACGGCGACGTTGTTCCGCAGCGCCTCGTCGATGGCGTGAAGGGCCATCTGGTAGGGGTCCAGCTCCCCCAGCCTGGGGTTCAGCCCGCAAGAGATCGCCAGCCCCCGCCGAGAGGCCAGCAGGGGCCGGACCACCGCCCCGTCCCCGGGGCCGTCGTGCGCCACCCCCACCAGCGGCTTGACCACGCTGCCGCCCTGCACCTCGTGGTCGTACTGGCGGATGATCCACTCCTTGGAGGCCACGTTCGGGGCGGCAAGGATCTTCAAGAGCGTCCGGCCGTTGCCGTCGCGCCGGGGCGGGGCTGGGCTTGGGCGGTCGGGCTTCTCCCAGACCGCCTCCTTCGTCGGGCGGGGAAGCCCGCCGTGGAGGAACGCCATGTCCATCTCCCCCACCAGAACGCCGTCGTAGAAGATGCGGAGCTGCTTGCCCGGCGTGCCGAAGTGGCCGATGACGGTGGCGTCGACGTCCTCGCTCTTGAAGATCTCCAGGATCCGCTCGACGTGCTCGGGCGGCACGGCCAGGACCATCCGCTCCTGGGCCTCGGAGATCCAGATCTCGCAGTAGCTCAGCCCGGCGTACTTCAGCGGCACGCGCTCCAGGTGGACCTCGGCGCCGAGGTCGGCGCCCATCTCGTTGACGGCGCAGCAGAGCCCGCCGGCGCCGCAGTCGGTCAGGGCGCGGAAGAGTGCCTCCTCGCGGGCCTGCATGATCGTGTCGAGGACCTTCTTCTCGGTGATGGCGTTTCCGATCTGGACGGCCCCGGAGAACTCGGTCTCGTGCTGGTGGGTCAGCTCCCCGGAGGAGAAGGTGGCCCCGTGGATGCCGTCGCGCCCGGTCCGCCCGCCCACGGCGAGGACGGCGTCGCCGCCGGCGGCCGAGCCGAAGCACAGGTCGCGCGGGATCACCCCCACGGTCCCGCAGTACACCAGCGGGTTCCCGACGTACTTGGCGTCGAAGTACACCGCCCCGTTGACGGTGGGGATGCCCATGCGGTTGCCGTAGTC
>CAZNSB010000795.1:0-2125 GCA_964575155.1 uncultured Planctomycetaceae bacterium
CGATGAAGCCCAGCGTGATGCGGTCACTGGGGGCCGCCCGCCCGGGCGCGCCGAGTGACGACGCCGGCACGATGGCCGGGAACGCCAGCGCCGCCCCGGCCGAGGTGGCGGCGTGCCTGAGGAATCCACGTCGGGTCAGCCTGGCGTTGTCGGGCATCCGGGGCTCTCCTTACAGGGGCATGCGCAATAAACACCGGCGGGCGGCTGGGGCGTCGCCGCGATCCGAAGCCGGCCCGGCTACACGGCTTACGGCTGGGCCGGACGAGTGGCTTCTGCGCGTAGGGGAGCAGCACGTGCGGTCTGTTCCGGACCTGTCCTGAGCGAAGTCGAAGGGCGCGAGAAAGGGCCGGGCGGCTGCGCGATTGGACGGGGGTCGCGGGCCGGGACGTGCAGTTTTGTGTAGGAAATGTCGGATATTGATCGAATAGGGAATCAGATATAAGAACAAATACACACGTGACTTATATCTCGCATTTGTATAACGGTGATTTTGTACAACTGTACAATCAATCCCGACCTACGGAATTCCCAAAGCTGGCGCGGAATTCCCGGCCTCCGGCGGGGGCGGCGGAGGGGGCAGGCTTCCTATAACTGCTTCTTCAGCAGGTAGTTGTGGTCTGCGTGGCCGGGGGATCGGGGGGATGGCCGGCGGAGGTACTTGTCGGCAGCGCCTGTCGCGAGCGGTGCCGAGCGGATCTCGTCACCGAGCGCGTGCTGCTGGACGTTGACGCCGTCCGCGCTGGCCTGCGTGGGCCCCTCAGCGTTGTGCTGCTACTCCCGAGTTCCTTGTTTTCCTGACGAGATCTCGGAGACGCGAAGGCCGCATGCCGCCACGCGTACACGGCTTACGGCTGGGCCGGGCCAGTAGCTTCCGGGCGCAGGGCAGCCCGACGTCCGGTCTGTTCCGGACCAGTTCCTGGTTCCTGGCTGCAGGCCCGTTGGGTTGCGGGCGGAGCCAGCGCTGTGGAGGAACTCGAGGCGTTGCTGGAACGAACGCTCCTGCCGTGCAAGCCGAGCCCAAAGCCCGAGGCCAAGCAGGAGGCCACATGGGATTGGGTATGGCGGAATTGGGTATGGCGTTGCCGGAATCCCGGCGCGTGATGCTCGGCCTGGCCGTGTCGGCCGGCGGCGGCGCGCTGATCGCCGCCGGCGTCCTCTTCGAGACCTACCCGTGGGTGGTGCTGGTCGCCGCGCTGATCGCGGTGGGCGTGGGCATCTGGTGGCAGGTCGACGCGAAGTTCGCTGGCCGGGCCACGGCCGCCCTGACGGCCATCGTCCACGGCGTGGAGGCCGCGCCCGCCGACGCCCAGTCGGCCGTGAAGGACTCCATCGCCAGCGCCGCGACCGCCACGGGCCAGTACGGCACGGTCAAGGACACGATCACGAAGACCAAGGCGAAGGCCGGCGTGGGTTGATCCGGCCGATCGCGCTACCCGACGGGCCTCTTGGGGCGGGGCTTCGTCTCGCGCAAGACCTTGGCCAACAGGAAGGCGTTGATGGAGGTCCACACAAACGCGCCGGCGGCAGCAACGACGATCCAGGGGAGTTGGTAAGTGAAGGCTGGCTTCCCGCCAATGGAGAACGAGAAGAAGTTGATCCCGACGAGCATCGTGACGGAGACGAGTAGGTAAAGACCTGTGAAGACCAGCAGCGCGATGATACCGCCTCTGTGTCCACGGTCTATGCACGGAGTCAACGCCAAAACGATAACGTTCCCGAGGTCAAGCCGCAGGGAGTCGGTGAAGAAGGAGAAGACGACGCTTGAGGCAAGCCCCACAACGGCGAAAGCACCAACCGAGAGACTCGTCGCCTTCCTGAGTGAGCTGCCCGTCCAAGTAGACATAGGCATTGTTCTCCCTCGAGGTCTACAGCGAGTGTAGCAGAAACAGAACCCCAAGGCCAACCAGACATGTCCCTTGGTCTGGTGTGGCTCAGTAGGAGTGCAACAGAGGTTATGGCCGGGTTCCGCATGAAGACGGTCAGCGTGGAGATGTTGTTCGACCGCAAGAAGGTCATCCGCGCGGGCGAGCGGGCCAACCGGCGGAACCTGGCGAAGGCTGGGGCCTTTGTACTGGTTCAGCGTGAATTGGGCGCGGGGACGGTTCGGCTAAGCAACTGATCCGCC
>CAZNSB010000796.1:0-2122 GCA_964575155.1 uncultured Planctomycetaceae bacterium
GCCGGCCGGGCAGGAGCCGCCGGCGGACTCGGCCAAGGCTCCTTGTCTTATCTGAAGCCCCGGCAGGCCCGCCGCCGGGCGGGCTTCCACCGGGGTGATTCGCCGGGGCCCCGGCTTAGCGGCGAATCATTCGACCCAACCGGCTCTTGGCGGTCCCCCGGGGCCGGGGGGACCGAGACAACCCTGCTCGCCCCGGGCGCCGCGGCGCCCGGTCCTTCGGATCTCCGTGGGGCTCACCAGGCGAAATGGGCGAACGCCTTGTTCGCCTCGGCCATCCGGTGCACGTTCTCGCGCGTGCTCATGGCGGCGCCTTCCTTGCGATACGCCGCCATCAGTTCGCTCGCCAGCCGTTGCGACGTCGCCGAGCCCTTCCCGGCCCGGACCGCCTGGATGATCCACCGGATGGCCAGGGAGAGCTGGCGCTTCCTGTTCACCTGGATGGGGACCTGGTAGTTGGCCCCCCCCACGCGCTTGGAACGGACCTCGATCATGGGCTTGACGTTCTCGACCGCCTTCTCGAAGACCTCCAGCGGGGGGGCGTCCTTGATCTTTTCGCCCACCACGTCCATGGCGTCGTAGAAGACCTTCTGGGCGGCGGCCTTCTTCCCGTCCCACATCAGGCAGTTGACGAACTTGCTGACCAGCTTGTTGCCGAAGCGCGGGTCCGGCGCCAGCTTGGGGATCGATGCTGTCCACTTTTTGTATGCCATGCGCGGCCTTTCCTGCTACTTGCCCTTCTTTGTGCCGTACAGGCTGCGCCCCTGCCGGCGACCCTCCACGCCGGCGGCGTCCAGCGAGCCACGGATGACGTGATACCGCACGCCGGGAAGGTCCCGCACGCGCCCCCCACGAACCAGCACGATGCTGTGCTCCTGGAGGTTGTGGTCGACCCCGGGAATGTACGCCGTCACTTCCTTCCCGTTGCTCAGCCGGACACGCGCCACCTTCCGCAGCGCAGAGTTGGGCTTCTTCGGGGTCGCCGTCTTCACCAGCAGGCACACGCCCCGTTTCTGCGGGCACTCCGCCAGCGAAACGTTCTTCTTCTTGGCGGTCTGTTTCCTGCGTCT
The DNA here is from genome assembly GCA_964575155.1 of uncultured Planctomycetaceae bacterium. GTDB lineage: Bacteria > Planctomycetota > Phycisphaerae > SM23-33 > SM23-33 > CAZNSB01. The sequence goes on from CAZNSB010000796.1 coordinate 1,068, forward strand.
CTTTCGCATCAACTGGTTGATCGTCGGCATCTTCGGCACCTCTTTCCCGCCGGGAACGCCGGGGAGCGGGCGGGGCTACTCCTTGCCGGTCAGCGCCCGCTGGACGGCCTGCTGGATCTGCGCCTCGGTCAGTTCGGTCTCGGCCTCGGCCGTCACCAGCTCCGGCAGCGCCACGGTTCGCTTCATCTTCATTTCCAGGTAGGGGCGTAAGCTGGTGCCGGCCGGCAGCAGATGCCCCAGAATCACGTTTTCCTTCAGGCCCAGCAACTGGTCCTCCCTCCCGGCCAGCGCCGCCTCCGTGAAGACCTTGGTGCTTTCCTGGAAGCTGGCGGCCGACAGGAAGCTCTCCGAGTGCAGGGACGCCTTGGTCACGCCGAGCAGCAGCGTCTTGGCGGTGGCGGGTTTCGGTCGGCGGGTCTTGGCGGGCTTTCCCTTTTTGGCCTCGGCCTCGGCGTTGGCCTGCTCGATCTTCTCTCGGGAGACGATCTCGCTGTCGATGAACTCGGTGTCGCCCGGGTCGGCGACCCGCAGCGACCGGGACAGCCGCTCGTTCTCGGCGCGGAACTTGAACTTGTCGACCACGTCCCCGGGCAGCAGCCCGCTGTCGCCGACGTTCTCGACCACCACCTTCCGCATCATCTGGGCGAGGATGATCTCGAAGTGCTTGTCGTTGATGGTCTGCTGCTGGCTACGGTAGACGGCCTGGACCTCCGCCAGCAGGTACTGATACAGCGCCTCTTCGCCTCGGATGCTGAGGATATCGTGTGGCACCAGCGGCCCCTCGGTCAGCGGGTCGCCGGCCTCGACGTAGTCACCGGTGTGGACGAGCAGGTGGCGGTCGTGGGGCACATGGTGGTCTCGCTCCATGCCCGACTCGCTGCGGACCACGATGGTCATCTTCCCGCGGCGCTTGTCGGTGCGCAGCTCCACCCGCCCGGAGATTTCAGCCATCGCCGCCGGCTCTTTGGGCTTACGGGCCTCGAACAGCTCGGTGACGCGGGGCAGCCCGCCGGTGATGTCCTGGGTGCCGGAGATCTCGCGGGGCTGGCGGGCGA
>CAZNSB010000797.1:0-2120 GCA_964575155.1 uncultured Planctomycetaceae bacterium
CCCACCGCGACCCCCACGCCCACGCCGACGCCGACGATCACTCCGACGCCGTCCCCCACGCCGACGCCGACGCCCGACCCGGCCGAGTGGCTCTCCGACGCCGGGCGGGCGATGCAGAACGGCGACTATGAGAGCGCGGCCGAAATCCACCGCCGTCTGCTCGGACTGCCGCTCGACGGGGAAACGGCCGCCGGCGCGCAGCTTGGGCTCGGCACGGCCTACCTGCGCGATGGGGACTATATCAGGGCCGTGAGCGCGTTGCGCGATTTTCTCGCCGCCTACCCGGAAAGCGAGCTATCGCCCGGCGCGCACTTTTTGCTGGGCGAGGCGCTGGTCGGCGCGGGTGAACCGCTGGCGGCGGCGGACGAATACCGGGCCTACCTGTCGGCCGGGACGGTCATCACCGCCTACGTGGAACAGAGCGTGGGGAACGCGCTCTACGCCGGCGGCGCTTACCTGCTCGCGGTCGAAGCCTACGAAGCCGCTATCGCCGCTGCTCCCGACCGGCCCTTTGAGGTCCACACGCGCGAGAGGCTGGCGCTGGCGCACGTGGCGTTGGAGGATTACCCCGCCGCGGTCGCCCAGTACGACGCCATCCTCGAGGTCGCGCAGGTGCGCGCCTACCGCGCCCGCATCGAGCACCAGGCCGCCGAGACGCTCATCCTGGCCGGCGAGACGGAGGACGGCTACGACCGCCACCTGTCCGTCGTCGAGACCTACCCGGCCGAGTACTATGCCTACCTCTCGCTGGTCGAGCTGGTCGAGGCCGGGCGCGCGGTGGATGACTTTTTGCGCGGCGTGGTCGACTACTACGGAGGGGCCTACGGGCCGGCGGTCGACGCGCTCTACCGCTACATGCGCGCCTACCCCGACACCTACGCCGGGGATGCCCACTGGTACGCGGGCCGATCGTACCTGGCCACCGGGAGCCCCGACCGGGCTGCGGCCGAGTTCCAGGCGCTGATCGAGGATTTTCCGGAGAGCAAGCGTGTAGGGGATGCGTGGATAGGCCTGGCCGAGGCGCACGCCGACGCGGGCGAGGCGGACGCGGCGGTCGATACGTACCGGGAGTTCGCCGAGGCTATGCCTGATCACCCTCGCGCGCCGGAGGCGCTCTGGGAGGCGGCCCTGCTGTTGGAGCGTGCTGGCGAGGCAGAGGCCGCCGCCGAGGCGTACCTCGATTGCCACGTCGCGTATCCCGACTCCGACTATGGCCCCCCGGCACTCTTCCGCAGCGGGCTGCAGTCCTACCAACTGGGCGAGCCGGTGGACGCCGCCGTCGCCTGGGACACGCTGGCCGAGATCTACCCCGACTCCGCCTATCGCCCGGCGGCCCGGTTCTGGCTGGGCAAGCTCCGGCTGGACCAGAACGATCCGGAGGCGGCCAGGGCTGCGCTTGACGACGCCCGCAGCGCCGACCCGTTTGGCTACTATGGCCTGCGCGCCGCCGATCTGGGCGCCGACCCGCGCTCCGTACCTTTCCCGCCCGCCCGCTACGCGCCTGATTATGACGCCGTCGCCGAACAGGCCGAAGCCGAGGAATGGCTGGCCGGGTGGCTGGGGTTGGACGACGCCACGGGCCTGGGCGAACCCGGCCCCGGCCTGGCCGCCGACCCCCGCCTGCAGCGCGGGCTGGAGCTGTGGCGGTTGGGTCGCTTCGAGGAGGCCAGGGAGGAACTGGAGGCGCTGCGGGGCGCGACCGCGGCGGACGCGCTGGCCCAGTACCGGCTGGCGCTCCTGTTCCGCGACATCGGGCTGTACCGCTCCTCCATCCTGTGTGCCGTGCGGGTAGTGTACCTCTCCCCGGCCGAAACCGTCCTGGAGGCCCCGGCGTTCATCGCCCGGCTGGCGTACCCCACCTACTACGAGGATCTGGCGCTGGAGGATGCCGGACGGGGCGAACTGGATCCGCTGCTCGTCTTTGCGCTGATCCGGCAGGAGAGCCTGTTCGAGAGCCTGGCGACGTCGACGGCCAGCGCGCACGGGCTGATGCAGGTGATCCCCGACACCGGCGCGCAGATCGCGGCGGAGCTGGGCTGGCCGCCGGACTATAGCACGGGCGACCTGTACCGTCCCTACGTCAGCCTGCGCTTCGGCACCTACTACCTGGCGCAGCAGCG
>CAZNSB010000798.1:0-2115 GCA_964575155.1 uncultured Planctomycetaceae bacterium
CCTGGACGAACCGCGGGAGTGGGACGACCCCTACCGGTTCTTCCGGTGGTAAGCGCCGCCTCGGGCGGGTGCCGGCCACACGCCGGCCGCTCTCCCGGGGCGCGAGCGTTCCATGCGACCAAGAGCGAGCCTGCGGCCTGATCCAGACCGACCTGTTTACAGAAGAATTGGGACTTGACCACCCTTCGGGCTCCAACACGTCCGGCCCTTGTAGTGTAGTAGTACTATGCGGTCCGACATAAATGTTGTAAAGTGCGTGCGCGGCGGGTCTCCGCACCCGCCGCGGGGCGATTGTCAAGCGGATTCAACTCTGAAACGCAACAGGGCTGAGATCCAGTCTCGTAGCCCCTCGATGGCGCCCGGTTCGGGGCTGGAGGTGGGCAGCCAGACCACCCGCACATGGTCCTCGTGTGCGGTCAGCCGGCCGAGCGCAGCCCGTGTGGTGTGGTACGTGGCGTTGGCCAACGCCGGGATGCCGTGTCAATACACCACGTCGGTCCGGGAGACCGCGGTCAGCACGACCCTCCATGCGCTCTGGTCGGGCTGTTTGCCCTCGGGGTCCGCGAGCCACGCATACATGACCCATTTCTGGTCGATCCAGAGCCACTCCTCGTACGGGCTGCCCTCCTCGAGGACCGACCACAGCCCTTCCTGCGGCCCCCAGCATTGCTGGACGTGGTCTTCGCGCGTCCTGTCGGGCAGGCCCATTACGTTGCGGACCTCGTCCCTCGTCCGGCCGACGAGTTCCTTCAGCCGGGCCTCCCGCCGCATCGACTCCCGCTGCTGGATCACCTCAGGCGACAACCCATCGCACGCCGACAGCAGGATCGGCGCAGCGCCAAAAACCAGGGCAAACGCCATCAACCGCGCTCCGGTTCCCACCCTCATGCCCCAATCTCCACAGCCGCCTTGACACCGGCCGGCTGACCCTCATTATGTTGGACGCAGGCAACACACAACGGGTTCCCAAGGAGTGCTACTACGAACATACAAGATTGCGAACAGCACAATCAAGGGGCCGTCGAGAGCCTGAACCAGCGAGGCGGGCGGATGGTCCTGAAGGAAGACGGCACCGTAGCGCAAGAAGAACCGGCCGCCGATGAGTCGAAGGCCGGTGTGAAAGGATTGGTAGCCGTGGCCCGCTATGTACCCTTTCACATCACGGTCGGCTTCCGGCAAAGATTCGGCTTTGCCGCATAGCCGGCGATGCAAGCTCATACACAGGGGACGCTCAGCTTCGGCGCGAGGATCGGCTCAACGCCAAGCGGATCCGCTGGCCCCGTTGCGACTGCTCGGCGGACACGTCCGAGTTTATCTCGAAAAAAGGACTTGACGCCGCCGGGGCGGCTCTCGTATAAACTCCTAAATCGTAGACAATCGCAACTGAGCGCGGGCTTGCATGACGGTTCCAAAGCGAGAGATCGAGCGGCGGATGCGACGGTTCGAGGAAGTGTGCCGCCGGGACGGGCTGAAGGTGACCCACCAGCGCACGGAGATCTTCCGCGAGCTCGCCAGCACGGCGGAGCACCCCGACGCCGAGACGGTCTACAGGCGGGTGCACGAGAGAATCCCGGCCGTGTCGCTGGACACGGTCTACCGCACGCTCGCACTCCTTGAAGACAAGGGGCTGATCCGCAAGGCGGAAGTCAGCTCCGGACCGGGGCGCTACGACGCGAATACGGACCGACACCATCACTTCGTATGCACGGAGTGCGGACTGGTGGAGGACGTCTACTGCGACGAGATGGACAACCTCCCCGTCCCGGCGTCGGTTCGGAAAATCGGAACGGTGACCTCGTGCCACGTGCGCCTGGACGGGATCTGCTCCCGGTGCGCGGGCCGCAAGCGTGAGCGGCAATAGCCTCGGGCACCGGCGGCCGGCGCCCGAGAGGATTGCGAACAGGGATGCGAGGGCGAAGGTCGCAAGGAAAGGAAAGGCAAAATGGCTGAGAAGAAGAAAAAGACACTGACCACGGCGGCCGGCATTCCGGTTCCCGACAACCAGACTTCACTGACAGCGGGCGAGCGCGGTCCTACCTTGATGCAGGACCACTACCTGCTGGAGAAGTTGGCCCACTTCAACCGGGAGCGCATCCCCGAGCGCGTGGTGCACGC
>CAZNSB010000799.1:0-2114 GCA_964575155.1 uncultured Planctomycetaceae bacterium
CTGCATTCCCATCGATCCGTTCTATCTGTCGTGGAAGGCGCGCGAGTACGGGCTGACCACCCGCTTCATCGAGCTGGCCGGCGAGGTCAACGTCTCCATGCCCCACTTCGTCCTCGCCAGGCTCATGGACGCCCTCAACGACCGCGGCAAGCCGCTGAAGGGCTCGCGCGTGCTCATCCTCGGCCTGGCCTACAAGAGGGACATCGACGACGTTCGCGAGAGCCCCTCGCTGGAGCTGATCGAGCTGCTGAGGGCCCGCGGCGCGAGGGTGGACTACAGCGACCCTCACGTCCCGCGGACCCACAAGCAGCGCGACTACGACCTGAGGATGACTTCCAGGAGCCTCTCGGCCGCCATGCTCCGGCGCTACGACGCGGTCCTCATCAGCACGGATCACAGCGCATTCGACTACCCGTTCATCGTGGACCACGCCAAGCTGGTGGTGGACACGCGGAACGCCACGGCGAAGGTGAAGCGCGGCCGGCGGAAGATCGTCAAGGCGTGAGGGTGGGGGCTGGCGGCCTCACGGGAACAGGAACGAGTCTTTCCGGTGGGCGGCGCAGGCGTCGCGGAAGAGTTGCCCGGGGTATCGGCCCTCCGTGCTGCCGCCTTCCACGCCGTTGTCCCAGGTCCAGATATTGTCCCCGTCGACCCCGGCGCCGGGGGAGGTCTGCCAGAGGACGTGCCCGTCGCGGTAGGAGACGTTCTGCCCCTCCCGCTCGTGGTTGAAGGAGTTCTGCTGCGCCTTGTCGAGCCCGCCTTCGGCGTCGGCGTCGCTGACCTCCTCGGGCTTGGCCTGATACCCGTCGCCGCCGCCGAGCGGCTCGCCGCCGGGGCCGGTCGTGTTGGACCCGAGGTCCACCCAGGCGGCCCGTCCGGAGATCGGCGTCCGGTCGGCCATCACGGCCATGCCCGGGTCGGAGGCCGGCCTCAGGGGCCTCCACTCGTGGTTGTCGGAGGCCTCCTCGCGCTGCACGTGCATGCTGTAGGAGAGGTTCCGGTAGGAGCGGAAATCGTCGTCGGCGTCCTGCTTCTGGTTCGGGTTGGTCTTGTGCCCGCTCGACGGACAGACGAACGCCTGGCTCTCGATGTGGGCCCGGCGGACCAGGATGAACATGTTGCAGGAGTTGCCCTTCAGGGGGCCGTTGGGATCGTTGACCTTCGCCCCCACGATCGACGCCCCCCCCCGCCCGAGGTACAGGGCCGGGAAGATCTCGAACTCCGTGACGTACATGTTCATCGCCTCGGCGATGCTGTTGAGGTGCTTTCCGCAGACGGCACGCCGGGCCAACTCTCTGGCCCGGTCCAGGGCGGGGACCAGGAGGCCGACCAGCAGGGATATGATGGAGACGACAATGAGCAGCTCGACCAGCGTGAACGCCTTGCCCCCGCGCCGGCTGACCGCAGGCCGCTCGACCGGGGTGAAGTCACTTCGCCGCCGCATGATGGGGGCTCTCCTTGCTCTTGGCAGGGGGCCGGCGGGTTCCAGCAGGCCTGCCCTCGCCGGCCGATCCGCCTGCCGGGCCTACACCTATTCTACGGGTTCCGTCCCGGCCGGACAAGACCCCCTTGCCGGCGTGCCCGGCCCCGGGCGGCCGATCAGGCCAGGCCGCGACCCTTCTTCCTCCGCGTGATCTTCGACGCCGAGGGGGCCTTGACGCCCTTGTTCAGGGCCCTGTCGATCTGGCGGATGGCCTGCTTCAGCCGCAGCTCGTTCTCGACCAGGGCGACGCGGACGTACCCCTCCCCGTATTCGCCAAAGGCCCTCCCGGGGGCCAGGGCGACCTCGGCCTCCTCGATCAGCCGCATGGAAAAGTCGATGGTGCCCTGCCCGGCGAGGTGCTTGGGGGAGACGCGGGCCCAGGCGAACATGCTGGCGCGGGGCAGGTCGACCTCCCACCCCAGCCGGCGAAGCCCGGCCACCACCACGTCGCGGCGCTGCCGGTAGCTTTGGGCCTGGGCGCCGGCGGCGTCATCGCAGTGCCGCATGGCGATGATGGCGGCGATCTGAATGGCCTGGAAAATGCCGTAGTCGTAGTAGCCCTTGATGGTGGCCAGGGCGCGGATCATCTCGGCGTTGCCGACGCAGAAGCCGATCCGCCACCCGGCCATGT
>CAZNSB010000800.1:0-2107 GCA_964575155.1 uncultured Planctomycetaceae bacterium
GATCAAGTTGAAGAAACTCTATCCATCACTTGACGGCTGACAGAGTACTAGGCTCATGGCAGGGGCGGCGGCTCTCGGGGCGGCGTTGGCCGGGGTGACGATCTCGGGGCCTGCCGAGAAGGACCCCGCGCCGGCCACCCGGGCGGGGGAGGCGCCTTCGGTGAAGACGCTGGAAGCGGCCATGGAGAAGCTCCGGCCGCTGCATCAGAAGCTCGCCAAGCCCGGGCCGGGAGACTGGCTGTCCCACCACCGCGAGCCGGGGCAGACCTTCCGCCAGTACATCCGCTCCGGGCCGGTGAGACCCGACGCCACCCGCCGCGTCATCTACATCCAGCCGCTGGGGGAGTTCACCAAGACGCAGCGGAGAGTGGTGACGCTGACGGCGGACTTCGTGGGGCGGTACTTCAACCTGCCCGTGAAGGTCCAGGCGGACCTGCCGCTGTCGCTGGTTCCGCCGGGGGCCCGGCGGACGCACCCGAGCTGGGGCGACAAGCAGATCCTCACCGGGTACGTGCTGGAGAAGGTGCTTCTTCCCCGGCTGCCGAAGGACGCCTTCGCGTACATCGCCTTCACGGCCTCGGACCTCTGGCCGGGGCGGAGGTGGAACTTCGTCTTCGGCCAGGCGTCGCTCCGCCAGCGCGTGGGCGTGTGGAGCATCTACCGCTACGGGGACCCCGACGCCGGGGCGGGGCACTTCCGCCTCTGCCTGAAGCGCACCCTGAGCACGGCGACCCACGAGCTGGGGCACATGGCCTCGATGTACCACTGCATCGCCTACGAGTGCAACATGTGCGGGAGCAACAGCCTGCCCGAGTCCGACCGCCGGCCGCTGGCGGTGTGCCCGGAGTGCATGGCGAAGGTCTGCTGGGCCACCCGCACCGACCCCGTCGGGCGCTACCGGAAGCTGGCCGCGTTCTGCAAGGCCAACGGGCTGAAGAAGGAAGCGGCGTCGTACGAGGGGTTCCTCAAGGCCCTGGCCGCCGGGCCGACCACGACCGCCGCCTCCCGCCCGGCGCGGAAACGCTGAAGCCCGCGCCCCGCGGGGCCGGCTATTTCCGCCGGGAAAGCACGCGCCGGACCCGCCGCAGGGCCTCCCCCGCCTGGGGATAGCCCTTCCCCCCGCGCCGCACCACGGCCTCGTACCGCCTGCGGGCCTCCTCCAGCCGGCCGGCACCCTCGGCGCAGACGGCCAGGTTGAACAGCAGGTCGGTGTTCTTCGGGTCGCCCTCCGCCGCGGCGGCGAAGTGCCGCAGGGCGTCGGCGAACTTGCCCTCGGCCGCGGCCGCCAGGCCCTTCTGCCCCGCCGACCCCGAGGCCGGACGAAGCGTCACCTTGGCGGTGACTTCGCGCGGGCGGATCATCTGCCAGAAGGTCTCCACGCATGCCGCGAGCAGCTCGCGGACGATGGTTTCGGCCGGGGGCACGTACTTGGGCGCGTCCGGGCGATCCAGGGCCAGCGGGCCGCGGACCCGCGGGTCCTCGGTGGAGTCGTAGCTCTCGCGGGTCTCCGCGGCGGCGATTTTCCGCCGGCCGGCCTCGTCGCGGATCAGGAAGTCCGCGCGGACCGCGGCGGTCCGGGTGAGGGTGGGCACATCGAGCGTCTCGACCTTCGGGGGCTTGCGCTGGGGGTTGAGGCGGCGGATCGTGCGGGTGCCTTTGCTCTCGGCGGTCTTCACGTACAGCTTGGCCGAGATGGTCAGCTTCGGCGTGTCGCCGCCGGCTCGCCCCGGGCCCCGCCCGGCAGCCCGGATGCGCCTGCTCAGCTCCGCCGCCGCGAAGTCGGCGTAGCCATCCTTTTCTCCGCCGACGGCCTCGAAGGTGCCGACGACCAGGCCCGCCTGCCCCGGCACCGGCAGGTCCGGCGGCAGGAGGTGCCGCACCGTCACTTCCGGGCCGGCGCAGCCGACGCCGACCGCCGCGAGGGTGAGAGTCAATAGCCCCTTCCGCATATTGTTTCCTTTCCACTGTAACGGGGGTCCCTGGCTTCCTATAAATGATAGGAGCCGCCTCCGCGTGGGCAAGCGGCAAAGTTGTCCGGCTTTGCCGGGCGAGCCTGTCGAACCCGAATAGTAATGTCCGGTCTTAACCAGATAAGAATGTCCGCTTT
>CAZNSB010000801.1:0-2105 GCA_964575155.1 uncultured Planctomycetaceae bacterium
CCTCGACGCCCGCGTGCCCCCCGCCGACCACCACGATGTCGAAGTCCGCGTCCATTGGTAAACCTCAGGCGCGGTAGCGCCTTCGCTCCGTCTCCTGAAGCTCCCTTTCAAACCGTACGTGCGGATTTCCCGCATACGGCTTACCGATGGTCTTCTCAGGCAGCATGCGCGCCTCCGGGGTATCGGACCGTGCCGAGCAACTTGTACAGGCCATGGTCGTTCACAAAGCGTGTGTGCGGCCAGTCGCTCCGCCGGAAGGGACGGTGGCCGGGACGCCAACGCCGTTGCCCGCCCCGCCGCGCCAGCAGCCGCAGCAGCCGATCACGCACGTAGCGGTCAATCTGGTTGAACTTCGCCGACGCATTGCCCGTCCGGAAGTAGCCGCCCCAACCCCGAAGGACCGGATTCAGCACCCGGATCACTTCCCGGATGTCCTTCATCCCGGCCCAGCGGCGCGGCAAGGTCAAGTCGTGGATTCGGCGACGGAGGGCCTTCATCGCCCGGGCTGACGGCCAGCGAAACAGATACCGGCGACCGCGGAAGTGCGACCGCACGATCCGCAGGTAACAGCCCAGGAACTCGAAGCCTTCCTTGCCCAAGCCCAACTCCACCAGCCGCGTCTTGGTCGGGTGCAGTTGCAGACGCAGTTGACCCACGATCATCCGCACCTTGGCCAGCGCCGCTTCCGCCTGCGCCCGCGTCCGGCAGAGGATGACAAAGTCATCTGCATACCGAACCAACCGGCCCAGATCGGAGCACGTCGCCTGCCAGATGCGGTCCAGGTCGTCCAGGTAGATGTTCGCCAGCAGCGGGCTGATCACGCCGCCCTGCGGGGTCCCCGCAGTCGACGTCCGCACCGTGCCGTCTTCCATCACCCCGGCCCGCAACCACTGCCGCAGCAGCTTCAGCACTCGACGGTCGGAGATTCTCCGGCCCACCTTCTCCATCAGCAACGCATGGTCGAGGGCGTCGAAGAACCCCTGGATGTCCGCGTCCACCACATGGTAGTGCCCGCGCCCGCCCGTCAGGCGGATGACCTCCAGGGCCTGCGTGGCGCTGCGCTTCGGACGGAATCCATAGCTGCACTCCTGGAAGTCCGCCTCGAAGATCGGCTCAATCACAATCTTCGTCGCCATCTGCACCACGCGGTCCCGAACCGTCGGAATGCCCAGCGGCCGCTGCCGCCCATCCGCCTTGGGAATGTACCTCCGCCGCACCGGCCGCGGCCGGTACCTCCCCGACCGAAGGAGTCCTTGAAGTTCCCGAAGGAACTCCTCCACTCCTTGCTGCTCGATCATCGACAGCGTTACACCGTCGATCCCGGCAGCACCTCGGTTGCTGCGCACCCGCTTCCACGCCTCCAGCAGGACGTCACCCCGCCAGATCCGGTCGTACAACGCGTGAAAGCGGCGCTCCCGGCTACGCTTGGCCGCAATGAACAGGCGACGCTGGAGTTCTCGCACTTTGTCAATGGGGTTGTTGGGTCTTTCGACCATGCCCCGTGCTTACCTCCTTCCGCCGCCGCGACCAAAGCAGGGCCCCTTCCCTCGACCGGCCTTCTCGACCGGCGTCAACGGTACTATGGACCCCTCGGACTCCCGCCCGGCACGATCCCCTTTCACCTTCGGCTTATAGGGACCGCCTTCGCCCGACGCAGGCCGCCGGGACGGGTCTCTCCTGTTCCGCACCGAACTGTGTCTACATGCCCTCCTCCATACCCCGCGGGCGTCCTGCATCGCTCCGGTCATTCCTGATGCAGTCTGTTGCCTTCGCCGTGACATGAGCGGCTCGGCCAACCCGACCTTTCGGTTGTCTATCTCACGAGGCTGCAAGGTTCGCTCTACGCTGGGCCTGCGGACTTGCTCCCCTCCCAGCAGCCGTACAGCCGCCTGAGGGCTTTCGACACCCCACTCAGACGGCTCAGTCTCCCTCACCGCCCGGGGCCTGCTACGCGGCGCTCCGGCGCTTACCGCGACGGGACTTCCACCCGCTAGCTCGGTGCAGCATGAATCGCCCCCACAAGGGGCTCTTCGATCAGGACGTACCATGTGCCCATTCTACCAGGAGCCGCGACCCGGCCGTGCGCTCAGCCCACCTGCACGATC
>CAZNSB010000802.1:0-2101 GCA_964575155.1 uncultured Planctomycetaceae bacterium
AGCGGACATTCTTATCTGGTTAAGACCGGACATTACTATTCGGGTTCGACAGGGCAGGGCAGAGCCACTGGCCAGGTGCGTCCGCTGCGGGTACAATTCGGGTACAATTGGTTGCAGACGGGTGGGGTCTTACGAGCGGTGGCGAGCCACCCGCGCGGCTGTCCCTCTTGGCGGCACCGATGCCGACACGAACCAGAATCCTGCTGATGGCGATGGTCCTGCTGGCCGTGGCCGCCGTAGCCCGGCTGGCGCTGCGGTTCTGCGGGCGGGCCGAGATGGCCGGCGGCACCGGTCGGGAGCGCATCGCATGCATAAGGCGGCTGGCCGGGCAGCGGCCGCGGGGCGCGGAACAGGTTATCATTCGCGCCGCCTCGGGCGAGAACGACCCGGTTGTGCGAGAGGCGGCCGTGGCCGCCCTCGACCAATTCCGTTCCCCCGCCGCGCGTCCGGCGGTCGTGGCGGCGCTGGAAGACCCCTCGCCGGTGGTGCGTCCGGCGGCGGCGAGGACGCTGGGCAGCTACGGCGACGCGCCCTCGGCCAAAAGGCTGGCCCGCCTGGCGGCCGAGGACGCCGACGAGGGCGTCCGGCTGGCAGCGATCGGGGGCCTGGTGCGCAACCTTTGCCCCGAGGCGATCGTGGCGTTGGTGGGGATAATGGAAAGTGACGCCGATCGTCAGGTCCGGCGGAAGGCCCTGGTGGATATGATCGGGCGGTTCGGCATGAAATGGCGTCAGCCGCCGGACCCGGACGACGCCGACGCCTGGCATGCGACGATGCGACAGTTGCGGCGGATTCCTCGAGTCAAGTCCGCCCTGTCCGGCGCGGGCGGGGCGGGGAGGTGATGCTCGCTTATCGAGCTGCTGGTCGTCGTCGCCTGCCTGGCCTTGCTGGTGACGATCCTCCTGCCCGAGCTGTCGCAGGCGCGGGCGCTGGCCCGGGCGACGGTGTGCCAGCACCGCCTCCACGAGCTCTCTGCCGCGTTCCGGGCCGCGTCGGCCGCCGTCGAGAAGGGCCTCGACAGCCCCCCCTACCCCCTGCCGGAGTCCTGGCCCGAGATCCCCGGCAACGTCGTGCCGCAAAAGGAAATCTACCGTTGCCCCGAGTCGGAGATCACCATCGCCAGCGTGGAATGCCTGCTGTTTCGCTCCACGGTGGGCGGGGAGAAGTGGACCGATTTCGCTGAAGGCGAGTTCTGCCTGGTCGAGCAGGGGGAGGACTCCACGCTGTACAGGTTCGAGGACTGGATCGGCGGCGACTTCGACTACAACGACGCGGTGATCCGCATATATGACGGTCCGCCGATGTATGGCGAGATCGTCTCCTGCGACACCGGCGCGGCCAACGAGCTGTGGCGCTCGGGCCAGATGCTTTGGCCGGAGGACCCGGACCCGCGGCACCACGTCGGCGGGACGTTCAAGGTCGGGGGCGGCGAGACGAACTACGGCATCAATGGCGCCCTGGGCGGCCACCACGTCGGCCCCCACACCGTCGTGCTGCTGGACTACGATCGCCTCATCGCCAACGATGGCGAGGACGTCGCCGAGCACCTGCGCGCCAGCGCCCGCCACCTCGGACGACTGAACGCGCTGTTCGCCGATGACTCCGTCCGCCGCCTGTGGCCGGACGGACTGGACCCGGCCGTGTCCACAAACGCCCCCATCTGGCGGCCCGATCGGTGAAGATCCGCAGGCCGCAAACCGGAAGAATATCCTTCGCCGACCGCGTGAGGGGCCAGAAAAGGCTCCTGACCCGGGATAATAGGGGATAATAGGGGACGCGCCCTATTTTTTGTGCTTCGCATGTGGTTTTTCCTGGGTCGGCCCACCGGTAGCGGGCGGAGCCGCCGGCCCAGCAGCCGCTCCAGCTTCGCCACGAAGCGATCACTGCCCAGCGGCCGGCCGCGGCTGGTCCACAGCCGCAGCTTCCGGACGATCGCCTCATCCTGCGGCTGCGTCAGGGCCTCACGCCACGCCGCCGCGTCGATCCGCCGCCACCACCATCCCAAATCCAGCAGCCCGCTTCCGTCCGCCTGCCCGCAGTGCGCGCCCGCGCTGCTCCACGCCCAACGCCACGCACGACGCACGACCTTCGCCCGCACCGG
>CAZNSB010000803.1:0-2100 GCA_964575155.1 uncultured Planctomycetaceae bacterium
CTTACACGCAGTCAGGCTCCTGGTTGGCTATGGATACAGGTTGGTCGGTATGAGAAAAGAACTCTTCCATCAGCGGCGTGGACTCTCTTTGAGCCGTACCGGCCCGTCGTTCGTGTCGGGCTTCGAGGCGGGCCATGGCCTGCCGGAAGTCCTGTTCCACGGTGGGATCGTGCACGTGTGCATAGATCATCGTGGTGTCCAGTTTCTCGTGCCCCAACAGGCACTGAATCGAGACGATGTCCATCCCGGCATTCAACAGCCGGGTGGCCAGGGTGTGGCGCAGGCGATGCGGCGAGACTTCCACCTCTGCGGCCGCTCCGTAGCGCTTCAGACGGGCCTGTACCAGCTCTGCCTTGATGGGCCGCTGGCGAAAGGTGAGCAAGTGATCGGTCTGCGCCATCCCCTGCACGGCCAGATACTCGCGCAGCGTGGTCGCCGCCGTCCCAGAGAGCGGAATGATGCGGTCCCGCTTGCCCTTGCCTTCGCGCACGGCCAACCGCCGACCCGCCAGGTCCACATCCCTCACCCGCAGGTCACACAGCTCGCTCAGCCGCAGCCCTCCGTGCGCCAGCAGGTAGAACCAGGCCTGATCCAACCGGTCATCCCGTGTGCCTCCCGCCGTGTCCTCCAGGATCCGTTCTTCCAGTCGCCGATACGCTTCGTCGTTCAGGAAACGGGGCAGTGGCTTCCCTTCTTTGATCCGGGACACACGAAAGACCCCCGGCGCGATCGGCTGTCCTCGGTCCCTGACGAAGCGCAGAAAGGCCCACAGGTCACGCAATTCTCGGTTCACGGTGCTGGCCGCCGCTGCGGCATTGAGTCGCGCATCGGCATAGGCCTCCACATCGCGGCGCCCCAGGTCCGCCCAGCCTCTCACCGCCCCATTCTCCAGCAGACTCCGCCACACCTGACGCAGGCTTTGCAGCCGGATGCGGGTGTGGTGCCGCACCTGGCTGGGCTTCCAGCGGCGCTGTTGATGGGCGATGTACTCGGCCAGCGGTTCCACTACCCAGTCCGGCAGTCCAGCCCAGAACCGGCTCACATCCGGTGGCTCTTCCACCGGATGCGGCGGTATCGCCTCTCCCCCTGCTCCGCCATCCTGGGGCGCCGGCGGCCATCGGGGGGAATCGGCCAGCTCCAAGGGGGTCGCCGGGAACAGGGGGGACCCTGGGCATCCGGCATCCAGACGGCTCATCGCCGCCTCATAGTCGGCCCGGACATCCACCCCTGCCCCGGCGATGTACACTTGCGTCGTCGTCACTTGGGCATGCCCCAGCATCTTGGACAAGCTGGACAGCGGCATCTTCCCCTCCGCCATCTGCCGCCCGAACGTGTGACGCAGTTGATGGCAACTGACTTCCAGCCCCGCCTGCCGACAGTAATGGGCCAGTCGGTCCTGGATGCCTCGCACGCTGATACCCCGCTTGCGCCGCGTGATAAACAGCGCTTCGTCCTCCACCTCAGGACGCCGCGCCAACCACATTTCCCACTGCTGCGTCAAGTCCGCCGTCAGAGGTACCACCCGCTCTTTCTGTCCCTTGCCCCGCACCCGCAGCCGCGCCCTCATTTCACCACTGCTGTCCGGGATCAGATCCGACACCCGCAGCGCCGCCACTTCCCCCACCCGCAAACCGGCCCAGCACATCAACCCAAACATCAGCCGGTCGCGGGGATGGTCGATACCAGCGAAGAGTCGCTCTACGTCCGCATCGCTGATATCGCGCGGCAGGGGCTGCCCCTCCTTCACCCGCTGCCGTCGCCATACCACCGGGTTCGCCCACGCGTCATCATCCGCCTCGTCTGCCAAGAACTCGAAGAAGTGATGCAAACACGCCAAGCGGCGGTTCACTGTGGTGGCCGAGCGACCTTGGGCCAGTTGATCCTCCACAAAACGATCAACGTCCCACCGCGTCACTTCTCGGGCTGGCTTGCCTACGAAACTTCGGAAGATCTGCAAGTCACTGACGTAGTGCTTGGCCGTACTACGTCCGGGATACCGTCGGTTCACGTATCGCTCGAACTCTCGAATCGCTTCGTCCATTGGCTGCCTCCTGGCGTCTTACGTATTATACACCAGTTCAGCCTACTGCGTGTAACGTC
>CAZNSB010000804.1:0-2089 GCA_964575155.1 uncultured Planctomycetaceae bacterium
CGACGGCGTCGTGCTCGTCCACGATGTTCCGCAGCGTCGCGTCGTGGACGGCCTTAGCCCGCTGGCGCTCGTCCAGCCGCCGCCGCTCGCGCTCGGCGATCTCCTGCTGCTTCTTGTCCTCCAGCTCCCGGATGCCGGCCTCGTAGGCCTGGTCGGCGGCGCGGTTGGCCGCCTCGGCGTCGAAGCTCTCGCTGAACAGGCCCTTGATCTTGTTCCACGCCTTGGTGAGCTTATTGCCGACCCAGTTCCACGCCTTGTGGATCGCCGTGGTGAAGCGCGTC
This sequence comes from uncultured Planctomycetaceae bacterium, assembly GCA_964575155.1. Taxonomy (GTDB): domain Bacteria; phylum Planctomycetota; class Phycisphaerae; order SM23-33; family SM23-33; genus CAZNSB01. Next base: position 282 of record CAZNSB010000804.1, read on the forward strand.
CAGGTCTGTGAGAGGAAGCTGGTCAGCTCGATCCAGGCGACCTTCAGGCCGTGCCAGATGTATTCCCCGATGACCAGCAGGCCGCTGAAGGCCTCGTGGCCGGTGACCAGGAACCAGCGTTTGAAGCCGTGCCAGAGCTTCTTCAGCCAGCCGATGCCCTGGAACCACGCCAGCTTGAGGCTCAGCCAGAGGATCTTCGCCGCCAGGCCGATGTCGCCGGCGGCCAGGGCGTCGGTGATGCCGCCGAAGGCAGTCTGAGCGTCCTCCTTCAGGACCGTGAACTTCTTGCCCAGCCAGTCCAGCGCCTTGCCCCCGGCGCCGGTGGAATAGAGCAGGTACGCGCCCAGCGCCCCCAGCGCGACCATGACCATGCCGATGGGGCTGACCAGGAAGCCCACCGCGACCGCCAGAACCTTGAACGCCACGGCGACGACGCCCAGGACGGTGCCGAGCCCGGAGAGGATGCCGCCGAAAACGGTGATCGCCGCGCCGGCCGCCAGGATGCCCCCGCCGACGGCCGCGAGCGCAATGACCAGGCCCTTGTTCTGCCTGATCCACGCGCCGACCTGGACGACGACGGGCGTCAGCCAGTTGACCAACTGATCCAGAAGCGGCGCCAGGGCCGAGCCGATGGTGAACACACCCCGCTTGACGACGTTCCAGAGGCTGTTCATGTCGTCGGTCAGCTTCGCCGCCGCCGCGGCGTCCTCGGTGGACATGGTCAGGCCCAGCTTGTGGGCCTGGTCCCGGAGGGCGGCGATGCCCTTGGCGCCGCCCAACAGCATCGGCATGAGCTGCCGGCCGGAGCGGCCGAACAGCTCCATGCTGATCGCCGCCCGCTGGGTGGGGTCGTCGACCCGGCTGATCGCCTCGGCGATGGCCATGAACTGCCGGTCGGGGCTCAGGCCCTGGAGCGCCTCGTAGGACAGGCCCAAGTGCTTGAGCGCCAGCGTCTTGGTCTCCAGGTCCTGCCCGGCATCGCGGATCGACCGCTGCATGGCCCCGACGGCCTTCTCGAAGATGTCGATGCCCGCCCCCGTCTGCTCGGCAGCGTAGGCCAGCTCGGACAGCGCCTCGACGGTGGCGCCCGTGCGGTTGGCCATCTTGTCGAGCTTGTCGCCCATGCTGGCGAAGGCCTTGACGCTGGCCAGCAGGGGCGCGGTCACCGCGGCGCCGGCGAGCGTGGCCTTCATGCCGATCTTGGTCACCCCGGCGGCGAAGGCCTTCAGCCGCGCGGACGCCCGCTGGAGGCCCTTCACCAGCCGGCCGTCCTTGGCGAACAGCTCCACGTAGGCCCGGCCGGCCCGGATTGCGCCCGCCTGGGGCATCGCTCAGTCCTTCGGCGAACCCTTGGCCACCAGCTCCACTGGCAGTCCGGGCCGCACTTCGATCTCCGAGACCGTCATGCGGACGTCCACCGTGATGATGTCGTCCATGGGGACATTGATCGAAAAGTCCTGCACGCAGTCGATTGCGTCTCCGGTATCCGCGTCCACCAGTTTCGCGGGGAGCCCGTGGATGGTGTTTGTGCCCGCCAGGTCCATGACCGGATCGCGGACGATCACGACTTTCAGCCGCTTCATGGTGCTTCCTTCTGGTCCACAGGCGGGCTGGCCGCGTCCTTGCCGATGCCGGCGCGGATGAAGCACGCCTGCGCCGCCGCCCACACCGCGGCCAGCAGCGCCACGCCGCCGATCTGCCCGTCGGCCCAGGCCGCCACGGCCGCCAGCAGCCCGATGGCGGCGGGGATGTAGGTCTTCTTGCCCTTGAGGAACTCGCGGAGCTTCTTCACGATCGCCTCCTTTCCC
>CAZNSB010000805.1:0-2088 GCA_964575155.1 uncultured Planctomycetaceae bacterium
CCCGCTGATGCACCTGCTGATGTGGGTGATGGACGTCCAGCCGACGCTGATGGCCATGATCGACGCCCGCGACGAGATGGTCGACCTCATGGCGGCCATGCACGAAAAGAACAAGGAGTACTACCGCCTCGCCGCCGCCGGCCCGGGGCGCATCCTCCGGCCCATGGAGGACACCTCGGCCAAGCTGACCGGCCCGCGGATGTACGCCGAGCACTGCCTCGAGCACCTCAACGACTACGCCAGGATCGTCCACGAACACGGCAAGCTGTTCGTCCCGCACATGTGCGGGCACCTCGGCGGGATGCTGGAGGTGCTCGCCGACGCCGACCTGGACGGCATCGAGGCCGTCACCCCGCCGCCGCTGGGCGACGCCGACCTGGCGGAGATGCGTCGTCGGCTGGGCGAGGTCTGGCTGATCGGGGGGGTGGACCCCTCGCTGTACGCCACCGCCACCCCGGAGGCGATGGCCGAACACGTCCGCGGGACGCTCCGGGCCATGCGAGGCGACCGCAAGTTCATGCTCGGGCACGAGGAGATCCCCGTCGCCGCGAAGATGCCCAACGTCCGCGCCGTCGCCGGGCTCGTTGAGGCCACGTCCGAGGGCTTCTACGACTGAGGGCGCCGCGGCGTCCCGGGGGCGAGGCAAAGGTCTGACTCCGGCCGCGGGCGCGGTATGGTGACGGGCACCGGGAAGAGGGGAGGTGGATGGAATGAATCATTTCGGGCGGGTGACGTGGTGGACCGTGGCGGTCGCGGCGGTCGCGGCGGTCGGGGCGGGGGGCCTCTTCGGGCAGGCGCTGTCCGATTCCTCCTCCGAGAAGCCCCCGGCCCCGACCGACGACAAGGAGCCGACCCTCACGCAGGTCGAGGAGCGGAAGATCAAGCCGCTGCGAGAACTGGCCCAGGCCGGCAAGCACGAGGAGCTGCTGGCCAAGACCGTGGGGATGGACCTGAAGGATCGGACCTACGAGTTCCGGCGCGAGGTGCTGGGGTTTCAGGCGGCCGCCTTCCGCCGCACGGGCAAGGCCATGTCGGCGATGAGCACGATGAAGCGGCTGACGCAGTACGCCGCGAAGCTCCCGGCGTTCCGGAGAAAGAAGGAGGTGAACCGGCTGGTGCTGCCGACGCAGGTGCTGATGCTGGCCAAGACCGGGCGGTACGTCAGCCCGGCCAAGCGGGGCAAGCCGGCCGACGGCCCGGACCGCCGCGGGCTGGACATCTCGGATGACTCGAACTGGTCGGCGGCCCAGGACGACTACGCCCGCTACCTTCTCGGCCGGCTGGACGTGAAGATCAAGAGGCTCGACCGGATCACGACGCCGGGGCTGCTTCTGAAGAAGATGCTGGAGGCGCTTCGGGTGACGGACGTGGTGCGCCCGCACATGCCCGCCCTGGCCAACGAGAAGGCGCGGGCGGTGGCCGACGCGTTCGTCCGCCGCCAGGGGGCGATCATCGAGGGCCAGCGGTCGCTGAGGCTGGCCCCCAGCCTGTGCGACGGGTCGCTGCTGCCGAAGGGCAAGGGGATGAGCCCCAAGGTCCGGCGGGGGACGGCGCTGAGGATCGTCAACGACCTGCGGAAGCTGTACCTGATCAACTACGAGTGGGGCAAGGCCCTGACCCGCTACGGGCGGGAGCAGGGCGTCGCCCAGGAGCTGGACGGCCCCGTCTCCGCCCTCGATGCCCGCTGCCGGAGCCTCCGGAGTACCTTCGTGGAGGCGGACAACTACGCCTTCTACGGCACCTACTACGGGCCGAACCTCATCCGGAAAAACGAGCCCCTCAAGAAGATCCCCACCGCGCCCTGGTAGCCCCGCCGGCGGGGGGGAGGTTGCGTTGTAGCGCGTGGCACGGCCGTCTCGGCCGTGCGCCCACAAGAGCTTGGGGGCAACCAACCAAGATAGGGAGCATGAGCGAGACGCCCATGCCACGCCCCGGCTACAACGCAACCCTCCGCCGCCGGTGGGGGGAGGCGATGTTTTGAAATCCCCGGCAGGGGGGCATATAATCCCACCCGCGAGATGCCGGCGCCGCGCAGCAAGGCAGGATGATGGAGTTTCAGCCCGTCAAAGGCACGCGCGACTTCTACCC
>CAZNSB010000806.1:0-2086 GCA_964575155.1 uncultured Planctomycetaceae bacterium
ACTCGAACGGGAACGACTGTACGCCCACGCCCGGCCGGGGTCAAGCCCGAGGCACCCGGCGACGAGCCAGCGGCCCTGTCCCCGCCCCCGCCGAGTCGCTACACTTTCGGCATGGCCATGCCCCCGATCCTCTGCGTGGTGGGCGCATCCGGCAGCGGGAAGACGACGCTGTTGGAGCGGCTGGTAGGGGCGCTGGGGGGGGAGGGGCTGTCGGTCGGGGCGATCAAGCACGCGGCGCACGGCCTGGACGCGGGGGCGGCGGGGAAGGACTCGTCCCGGCTGGCGGCGGCGGGCGCCCGCCCGGCAATCGCCCACGCACCCGACGGGCTGATCGTCCAGCGCGCCCGACACGACGTGGGGCTTCTGGATCTGGCGGCGGACTTCTGCGCCGGGTGCGACCTGGTGCTCGCCGAGGGCTACAAGCACTCCCCCCACGACAAGATCCTCCTGCTGGCCGGCGAGCCGGCGCCGGCGGCGTTGGGGGCCGTCCGGCTGGTGGTCGGCGACGGGCCCGACGCCGCCCTCGCCGGCGACGACGCCGGCGCGGTCGCCGCGTGGGTGCGCCAGTGGCTCGACCGCCGCCGCCGGCTGGGCGGCGGCGTGGCGGGGGCGATCCTCACCGGCGGGGCCTCCCGGCGGATGGGCGCCGACAAGGCGGCCATGCGGCTCGCCGGGCGGTCGGTTCTGGCCCGGCTGGCGGAGCTTCTCGGGGGCCGGCTGGAGGAGGTGTGGGTGGTCGGCCGGCCCGTCGCCGGCGTCGCGCTGCCCCGATGCGTAAGGTGGCACCTGGACCTGCGCCCGCACTGCGGGCCGCTAGGCGGGATCGCCACCGCCCTCCGCGTCGCCGCCGCCGGCGGCCAGCCCCGAGCCGTCCTCGCCGTCGCCTGCGACATGCCCGCCCTCGCCGCCGAGGCGGTGGACCTGCTGCTGGAGCGCCGCCGGGCGGAGGCGCCCGCCTCGGCCCTTCGCAACCCCGCCACCGGGCGGCTGGAGCCGCTGGCCGCCGTGTACGAGCCGGCGGCCCTGGAGAAAATCGAGCGGGCCCTGGACGCCGGCGCCCTGGCCGCGACGGCCCTGCTGGAGTCCATCGGCGCCCACGGCATCGACCTGCCCGCGGAACTGGCCGGGCAGCTCGCCAACGTCAACACCCCCGACGACCTGAAGGACATCGAGCCGACGCTGTGAGAGCATTGGGCGTTGGGACTGCGGCGGGCAGTCTGCTACAATATGCACGAAGTGAGTGCGTTGAAGGGCCGAAGGCATGAATAGAAGTGAGACGGCCCCGGGTGATGCCGGCCCGGAGCCTTCAGACGCGGAAATAGGGGCGCTGCTCGATGAGCTGAGTCTCGGGGCGCGGGCCGGCCAGGTGGGCGGCAACCTCATCGGCATCCTCCAGGAGGTGCAGGAGCGTTTCGGGTACCTGCCCCCGGCCGCCCTCGAGGAGATCAGCCTGCGCACGAAGGTCCCCCTCAGCCGGATCTACGGCGTGGTCAGCTTCTACGCGCAGTTCTACACCGAGCCTCGCGGCCGGCACACGATCCGTGCCTGCCGGGGCACGGCCTGCCACGTGAAGGGGGCGGGGCGGATCCTCGATGCGATCCGGCGGGCGCTGGGCGTCGAGGAAGGCCAGACCACGCCGGACATGCTGTTCTACCTGGAGACGGTGGCTTGCCTGGGCACGTGCTTCCTGGCCCCGGCCATGATGATCGACAACCAGTACTTCGGCAAGCTCACGCCCCAGCGCGTGGAGAGCATCCTGAGAAGCTACCAGGCAAAGGGATCATGAACCCGCTGACATCGGTTGTTGAATTGCGTCGGCTGCAGAAGGAATTGGCCGGCAGGCCCGCCGGCGAGGCGGTGATTCGCGTGTGCTCGACCGGCTGCCGGGCGCTGGGGGCGCTGGACGTCTGCGACGCCCTGGCCGCCGAGATCGCCCGCCGCGGGCTGGGCGGGCGCGTCGCCGTGGTGCGCACCGGCTGCCACGGGCTGTGCGCCGGGGCGGTCGCCCTCGTCGTCGATCCAGAAGGCGTCTTCTACCAGAACGTCACGCCCGAGGACGCCGCGGAGATCGTGGTGTCAGGTTTCG
>CAZNSB010000807.1:0-2084 GCA_964575155.1 uncultured Planctomycetaceae bacterium
CTCCACGGCCTCGAGGGGATACCCGGCGGCGATCCGCCCGGCCAGGGGGATCCGGGTGGCGGCGGCTTCGTCCTCGGGGAAGACCACCTCACGGGTAATCTGCAAACAGCGAGCCTTGTGCTTGGCCTGCCGTCGCAGCAGGCCTTTTTTTTCGAGGGCGCCGACGTGCTCGAAGACGGTCACCTTGCTTAGCCCGAGGAAGTCCCCGATCTCCTGCATCGTCGGGGAATAGGCGTGCCTGGCGCGGTAGTCCCGGACAAACTTCAGGATGTCCATCTGGCGTGGCGTGACCGTCTGCATGTTCGTTCTCCTGATGGGTTGCCCGGGGAGGCGGCGGCGGCTGGACGTGCCCGGAGGCGGGCATGGCCTCCACGGGGCGAAGCCCCCGCGCGGCGACCTTCGCCGCCGAGGCCGACAGCACCGCCTCGGACAGACACTTCCGACCCGCCGGCCAGGTGCGGACGTAGTCCCCGCCGGGACCGTATTGACAGATGGGCAGTTCCGAGATCATTGCTCCGCCCTTTCGTCCCTTGGTCGATCGGCAGCGGGCCACACCCGCGCGCAGCGACAGACGTCCGCTGCGGCGGGCGGCCGACAAGCCGCTCGCCCGTGGACTCCGACCCAGCGTCGGCAGCGGCGGCGAAGTCTTTTAGGTCCATGTTCGGTCATGAGTATAGCCTAACATCGACCGAACGTCAAACCCATCTCCAGTTTTTTTTGTGCGGTCTGCCCGCTGGGGCGTCCCGCGGGCCGACGCGCCCGCAGCCGGGGGCACCCCCCGGCCGGCCCCGGCGCCCACATGTGGGGCCTTGGAACTGACCTGTCACAACCCATTGGATTCAATTCTATCGGCAAGGGCGCCGAAAGATGTTCAGAGAATCCTCCGGCCGGGGGAAAAATACCGGCGAAAACTTATGGTAGACTTGTTGAAATCGCCGGTGGCGTTCGGCATAATGACTTTAGGAAGTTGTCACGTCGCGAGAGCGATGCAAAGCCAGCCTGCCCTGCAGGGGGCGTGTGTGCCCATCCGCACGGTGCGGGTGGCGGCTGGCAAGTTGCGGAGCAAGGCCGGACGGCAACGTGCGATACGCAGGTTCCCGTCTTGGCGGCACGTCTGGGGCCGTCCGGCTGATTGGTCTCCGCCCAGGGCTCCCGCCCGCAGCGGCGATCTATCCGGGTTGCCTTGACCTGGGTGGTAGCGCGCCGGTCCGGGGGGAGAGGAAAGGAGTTCACATGGCGCGGACAAGCGCAGGCGATCTGTACGGCTGGACAGGGCGGTCGCCGGGAGGCAAGGCGTGCGGCATGGTGGGGCGGATCCGGGGAGGGCGTTTCGGCCGGCCGGCGGCACGTGCCGGGCGAACGGCCTTTACGCTGGTGGAGCTGCTGGTCGTGATCGGCATCATCGCCCTGCTGGCCGCCGTCCTGCTGCCGACGCTCAGGATGGCCACGGAAAGCTCCCGCCGGGCGAGCTGCGTCTCGAACCTCAACAGCATCGGCAAGGCGCTGCTGGTCTACGAGTCCCAGCAGAACACGTATCCGTACGTGCCCCTCAACGGCGCGGGCTGGGGTGTGGTCGTCGGCAACCAGCGCGACATCGACCCCTTCGGCGGCGCCGCAAACGACCGCAGCCCGTCGAGCTGCCTGTACCTGCTGACCAGGAAGAAGTACACCCCGCAGGAAATGTTCATCTGCCCCTCCACCAGGGAAGTCAGCAAGAAGGAGTCGGTGGGTGCGACCTGGGACTTCGCCGAGGGGACCGCGGTGTCCTATGCCCTGATGTGCCCCTACGGCCCCAGCCGCTACTTCGACAGCTCGTTGGACGGGGACGTGCCCATCTTGGCCGACTCCAGCCCGTACTTCGACCCCGCCACCGGCCTGCGGAACGCCGATGCCATCGTCGACCTGGGCGGAAGCCCCGACGAGGCGACCATCCGCAAGGGCAACAGCCCCAGCCACAGGCGCGACGGGCAGAACGTCATGCGCTTCGGCGGCTCGGTGCAGTTCGAAACGCGGGCCGACTGCGGCCACGCGCAAGACAACATCTATACCCGCGCCGCGGCGGATGAGGGCACAGACCCCGGCGG
>CAZNSB010000808.1:0-2077 GCA_964575155.1 uncultured Planctomycetaceae bacterium
GTGGTGGTGACGCACGAGATGGACTCGGCCTTTCGGATCGCCGACCGGATGGCCATGCTGGACAAGGGCAGGATGCTGAAGGTGGCGCCGCGGCGCCAGTTCGAGGTCATTCGCGACGGCCCATCGACGGGTGACGAGGCCGTCGACCTGATCCGGCAGTTTCTGCGGGGCGATTCGGAAGGTCCCATCACCGCGCGCAGGCTCAGCGGCGACTACGAGCAGGACATCCTCGGCGCCGCCGGCGGACAATGAGAGGGAATTGCGATTGCGAATTGCGGATTGCGGATTACGGATTACGGATTACGAATTGCGAATTGCGGATTGCGGATTGCGGATTACGGATTACGGATTGGGGAATCCTAGCCGAAGGGCCGGCCACTTCAGTGGCCGGTTCCCCGGACCGCGGAGAACCGAGAAATGCCGAGAAAGAAACGCAGTGAATTGACAGCCGGCCTGTTCGTCGTCGCCGGGATCGCCGTGCTTCTGGGCGTGGTGCTCTGGCTTGGTGCGGCGGACGTGCTTAAGGCCCGCGGCCAGCTCGTCAGCTTCTACGTGCCGATGACCGCCGGCTCCGTCGGGATCATCGAGGGCGCCGAGCTGACCCTGGGCGACGGGCGGATCGGGAGGATCGTGGAGATCCTTCCGGACCCCGGCGCCGCCAGGTGCCTCTACCACGCCCGCCTGGAGCGCACGGACATGCTCGTCCGCAGCGACGCCAGGGCGGTCGTCGTTTCCCCGGCCGTGGGGCAGGCCAAGATCGTCCTCATGAGCCCGGGCGACGCCAACGGGCCCGCCGACGACAAGGACCCCGTCCGCCTGACCGGCGGGCTGGACCAGGCCATGCAGCAGGTCAGCCGGCTCGCGGAGAACCTCGCCGAGACCTCCGCCAAGCTGCGCTTCGAGCTCAATGCCAAGGAGGCCCAGTCGCTGCTGGCGAAGATCCACCGCATCGTCTCGGAGGTCAAGGCGGCGGCGAAGAACGTGGTGGTGATGACCGGTCATCTCGAGGCCGAAACGAAGGCCGACGACCCGAACTCCATCGTCGGCAGGCTCCGCCTGAGCGCCTCGGACATCCGGAGGGCGACCGGCAGCCTCGCCGCCCAGATGGACCCCAACGGGCAGGACACGGTCGTCGCGAAGGTCAGCCGGGCCGCGGGGAACATCGAGGGCCAGACCGACCCGAACGCCGCCGGCTCGCTGATGGCCGAGGTCCGCGCGATGGTCAAGGAGGGCCGCCCAAAGGTCTCCCGCGCGCTGACGGCCATGGCGAACGCCGCCGAAAGAATCGAGGCCTACACGAAAAAGGACGTCGCCGAGATCCTCGCGACGCTGCGGCAGGCGAACACGAAGGTCCTCAAGGTCGCCGGCGACTTCGCCGTGATCTCGGAGCAGACCAAGGAGATCGTGACGGTCAACCGCGACAACATCGACGAGACGCTCGACAACCTCGCGCAGGTGTCGGTGGACCTGAAGTCCGCCGCCAAGGAGATCCGCCGCAACCCCTGGCGACTGCTCTACGAGCCGGAGGAGAAGGAGCTGCGCTCCCAGAACCTCTACGACGCCGTGCGGGCGTTCTCCAACGGGGCCGAGCAGCTCGACCAGGCCATCACCAAGCTCCGCCGCCTCGAGCAGATCAAGTCCGACGACCCCGCCTTCAAGGAGACCACCGAGAAGATCCACAAGGGCCTCAACGAGGTCTTCGCCAAGTTCTCCAAGGCCGAACAGGCCCTCTGGAAAGAGCTTCAGAAATGACCCGCCCCAATGGCCGGGGTCCCGGGTTCCGGGTTCCGCAGTTCCGGGTTCCGGGGACACCGCAGTGCGCTCTTGACAGGCGTGTGTAGGCGTGGCATCGTGGTGGCGTGGGGGGGCTACCGAGGGCGCCTGTGGCAGGGGAGATTTGCGTCGTTCGTGCTGGGTGAGGCCTGCCTGCTCCAGGCCGTTCGGTACATCGAGGGAAGTGCGGTGCGTGCGAAACTGGCGGCGACGGCGGATGCCTGCGGGCTGTCGAGTGCGGCCGCCCGCGGCAAACAGGCACAGCCACCTATTTCCCGCTCGGAAATAGGTGACTGTCCCCAAT
>CAZNSB010000809.1:0-2067 GCA_964575155.1 uncultured Planctomycetaceae bacterium
CAGCGTCCAGGTGCCGCCGTACAGGCTGGTGGAGGAGATGAAGTTCTGCCCGGCGTGGGCGAGGGTGAGGACGGAGGCGGTGATGGCGGCCTGCCCGCTGGCGAAGGCGAGCCCCGCGGCCGCGCCGTCCATCGCCGCCAGCCGCTTCTCCAGCACCTCGTTGGTCGGGTTCGTCAGCCGGGAGTAGATGTTCCCGGACTCCTTCAGCGCGAACAGGTTGGCGGCGTGCTCGGTGCTCTTGAAGCAGTAGGAGGCGGTGGCGTAGATCGGCACGGCCCGCGCGCCGGTGGTCGGATCGGGCTGCTGCCCGGCGTGCAGCGCCTTCGTGCCCAGACGCCATTGCGTTTCGTCACTCATGTCGGTTCCTTTCTGGAGGCGTCAGCGCGTGGGGGCCGGCCGAAGGGGGGACAAACAAAGACCTCTCGCAAGGAGAGGCCGCGCTTGCCGGGTATCTTTCCGCGATCCCGACCGCATCGTCCCTTGCGGCCCGCCCGCAGCGGGCAAGGCTGGCTGTAGCACCTTAGTCCGCCCTGAACGGACCAGGTTGCCGTGCGGTCATCAGGCCAGAGCCCTCGCGCACTCTCGATGCCGAATATACTATACGGGGCGCCCGCTCGGATGTCAAGCGGGGTTTCTCTCCCTGCGGACCCCAGGAAAGGCTATTCCTTGCCGTCCCGGCCGCTTCCGCGCCGGAAGAGATCAACGATAATCAGCGCCGTCCCGGTCGCGATGACGGCCAACTGCACCACGCCTCGGCCGAGGGCCTCGCCCCTCCTTGCTGCCGTGGTCGTCTCCGTGGGGGCGAGCCGGAGCATGGCGCCCACCGCAACGCCCGCACCGACAAGGGCCAGACCCCAGATCCACAGCGGCTTCTTCTTGCCCATGGCGGTTCCGCCCGCTGAGTCTCCTGGCCGGGTCGCGCGGTTCCCACGGCGCCGGCGGGTCGCGGCGTCTGGCGGCGGGTCTACTTGCTGACGTACTTCTCGATGAAGTCGACGGCCTCGCCGACGGTCTGGACGGCCAGGGCCTCCTCGCCTTCCATCTCGATGTCGAACTCTTCCTCGAAGGCGGCGACGAGCTGCACCGACTGGGTGCTCTCGGCCCCCAGGTCGAAGACGAAGTTGCTCTTTGGCTGGATCATGTCGGCGTCGATGTTGAGGACCTCGGCGGTGACCCGGACGATGCGGTCGTGAATCTCCTGCTTCTCCATCTTTGTCTCCAGTTTGCCTTCGCCTTATCGGCCGCCAACCGCGACAAGAGACAAGGCCCTCTCTTGGGCGAAGTCAACTTCTCGCTGCCGGCGGCCTGAAAAAGGATTCTGCCTGTTCGGCGTCAGCTCAGCCGGATTCTCACGTCGGCGACGCTGGCGCCGGTTTCGGGGTCGCCGACGATCAGCGGGTTGATGTCCAGCTCAACGATACGGGGGAAGTCGGTGACCAGCCGGCTCAACCGGAGCAGGCAGCGCTCGATCTGCTTGATGTCCGCAGCGGCGGTGCTGCGGTAGCCCTCCAGCAGCCGGTGGGCCTTGACCTCGCGGACCATCCGCGCCGCCGCCGAGGCGTGCACGGGGGCCAGGGCGAAGGTCACGTCCTTGAAGATCTCCACGAACAGCCCGCCCAGCCCGAACATCAGCGTGGGGCCGAAGACCTCGTCGCGCTTGGCCCCGAGGATGACCTCGTGCCCGGCGGGGATCATTCGGCGGCAGATGATGCCGGCAATCTTGGCGTCGGGCTTGGCGGCGGCGACGTGGGCGATCATGTCGTTGTAGGCCCTCTTGACGGCCGAGGCCGTCGCCAGGTCCAGGGCCACCCCCTTGACGTCGAACTTGTGCACAATGTCCGGGCTCACCAGCCGAAGCACCACGGGGAAGCCGATGTCTCTTGCGAAAGTAGCGGCCTCGGTGGCGCTGTGGCAGAACTTGTGCTGCGGGACGGGAAATCCGTAGGCGTCCAGCACCGCCAGCGCCTGGTCCTCGCGAAGGTACTCGGCGGGGATCTCGTCCATGATGGCGGCGGCGGCGGCGCGATCCACATCCAGCTCGGGCTGGCGCAGGTCGGGGGCGGTCTG
>CAZNSB010000810.1:0-2067 GCA_964575155.1 uncultured Planctomycetaceae bacterium
GCTGGCGGGTGGTCGGGAAGAACCGTTTCGAGGTCCGCATGCCGATGGGCACGGAGGAGTCCCGCAGGGCCAAGCTGGCCTACGACCGGGCGCTGGCGCAGCTCGAGGACCTCAACGTCCGGCGCAGCGACCTGAGGCGGATCGAGTCGCTGGCCGGCGACCAGCGGGCCGAGGCCATCGACGCCCTCAGCGCCGCCGACGCCGAGCGGACGGCGGCCCTGAGGAAGGTCGCCGGGGCCGCCGACGCCGCGGCCGCGGCCCGGCGCGAGCGTGACGCGCTCCGCGGGCAGGGCAAGCCCGTGCCGGAGGTGCTGGAGAAGAAGTTCCAGCGCGCCCGGTACGCGTACTTCGAGGCCCAGCAGGAGGTGCTCGCTGCCAACGTCAACACCGAGAAGCTTCGCGAGCTGCTGGGGCTGTACGTCTCCCGGCGGGAGGAGAAGCGGCTGCCGGGGCCCGAGGCCGAGGAGCGGACCAAGGCGTTGGCCGACGGCCTGAAGGACCTGCGCGAGAAGCACCCGGCCCGGCGGGGGCAGATCGAGGCGGTGGTCAAGGCCCACAAGAACTGGAAGGAGAAGCGCACCGGGCTGGACGATCCGGCGGACCTGAAGCGGCTGGTGGCCAAGGCGGGCGTGCTGGAGTTCCGCATCGGGCCCGTCCTGCCCCTGCCCGGCGGGTCGCGCGAGCTCGCCCTCACCCAGGCACAGTACACCCAGTACCTCAACCAGCTCACCCAGGAGGGCCCCCTCGCCGGGCACGCGCGAAACGACGAGTATCTCTGGTTTCCCCTCCGCAGCGGGGACGAGCGGCTGAGCCCGGACCTGATGACCGGCAGGTACGCCGGAAAGAAGTACGTCCTGCTCTTCAACCAGCCGCAGTACATGATGCTCCAGCGGGCCGGCGAGGGCGGCAGACGCCCCTGGTCGCTGGAGTCCTTTCCCACCACCGACCAGATGAACACCCCCGCCGTCGGGTTCAAGCTCGACGGGCGGGGGGCCAAGATGATGGGGCTGCTCACCGGCGCCAACATGGGCAACTTCATGGCCATCCTCCTTGACGACGAGGTCTACTCCGCCCCCGTCATCCAGGCCACCATCTACGAGAACGGCATCATCACCGGAAACTTCAGCCCCGAGCAGGTCAACGACCTGGTCCGCATCCTCAACGCCGGTGCCCTGTCCGCCCGGGTCAACCCCGACCCCGTCAGCGAGAAGACCATCGACGCCAGCATCGGCGCCGACAACCGCAGGGACGGCATCCGCGCCGCCGTCTGGGGGCTGATCGCCGTCGCCGTCTTCATGGCCGTCTATTACCTCTACGCCGGGATGATCGCCAACATGGCCCTGATGCTGAACCTGGTCCTGGTCCTGGGGGCGATGAGCTTCATCGAGGCGGTCTTCACCCTCCCCGGCATCGCCGGGGTGATCCTGACCATCGGCATGGCCGTCGACGCCAACGTGCTGATCTTCGAGCGCCTGCGCGAGGAGCAGGCCAAGACCCAGTCGATGCGCATGGCCATCCGCAACGCCTACGCCAACGCCGGCAGGACGATCCTCGACGGGAACGCCACCACGCTGATCGTGTGTCTGATCCTCGGCTGGGTGGGCACGGAGGAGGTCAGCGGCTTTGCCATCACGCTGGGGTTGGGCGTGATGTTCAGCCTGTTCACCGCCCTGATCGTGACCCGGTGGGTCTTCCAGTTGCTGGTCGAGGCCGGCATCGTCACCAACCGGGTGCGCATGGCGGCCTTCGTCGGCACGCCCAAGATCGACTGGATGGCCAAGCGCCGCATCTTCTGGGTGCTTTCCATTGCGATGATGGTGCTCGGGATCGGTTCGCTGGTCAACCAGGGCACGGACGTGCTGGGGCTGGAGTTCAGCTCCGGCGCCCAGGCCAGTTTCAACTTCAAGCGCGGGCTGCTGATCCCCGACGCCGACGGCAAGCAGAGCCCGCCGCAGCGCGGGCCCATCGAGGCGGTCCTCAAGGCCCAGGCCCGCAAGATGGCCGAACAGGCCCGCCAGGAGGCCCCCGCCTCCCAACCCACCGGCCAGACCGCCCAAGCCAACTCCG
>CAZNSB010000811.1:0-2067 GCA_964575155.1 uncultured Planctomycetaceae bacterium
GGATGTACCTGGTCCTGCTGGCGACCACCGGGGTGTTCTTCCTGCTGGTGGCGGTATTCGGGCGGCCCGACTGGGGCATCGTCGGCATGGGGTACCTGGGCATGGTGCTGCTGGGGGCGGCCTACATCTCCGTGGGCCTGTTCGCCTCCACCCTCACCGCCCACCAACTGGTGGCCGGGGTCATCGGCATCGGCATCCTCTCGCTGTTCACCGTCGGCGTCTACCTGTTCGGGCAGATGGTCCCCCTCGAACACGGCGACGCCATCGGCAAGCTCAACATCATCACCTACTTCGGCCACTTCTCGAAGGGCATCTTCGACACCCGGGGGCTGGTGTTCTTCCTGACGGTGACCGCGTTCTTCCTGTTCCTGAGCATCAAGATCCTGGAGTCCAGACGATGGCGGTGAAAGACAGTGCGACCAAGGCGGGCCGGCCGAAGCGCCAAGGCCGGGACGTCAAGGCCTCCCGCACGAAGGCGGGCATCAACGTGGCGATCTCGGTCGCGGCGGCGACGTGTCTGCTGATCGTGATCAACATCATCAGCAACGAGCACAGCTTCCGCGGCGACGTGCAGATGCTCGGGCGGTACGGGCTGAGCGAGACGGCCGGGGCCATTCTCGCCGAGATCGACAAGCCGGTCCGGCTGACGAGCATCTACACCTCCCCTCGCGACGACCGCAAGCCGGAAAAGTTCCTCCCGCAGGTCCGCGACCTCCTCGAAGAGATCCGCGAGAACAAGGACGACGTCACGGTGGTGAACGTGACGTCGGACCGGCAGAAGGCGGAGGTTCTGGCCCGGCTTCGGAAGCGGATCGAGGGCGCCACGAAGGAGCACCAGGAGGTCATCCGCGACTTCGAGATCCTCGCCAACACGCAGGCCCAGCAGTACAAGCAGATGGCGCGGGTGTGGGAGAAGTACCCGCCGACGGGCTGGCTGGCGCAGTTCGGAACGGCCAAGGCCGTCGAGAAGGCCATGACGGCCACGGAGGACGAGCTCCGCCAGGCCGCCAACGACATTCGAACTCAACTCGGCGGGGCCGTGCTGCCCGACTACGCCAGACTGGGCGACCGCGTCGAGACCGTCCTGGAAACGGTCCGGAAACGCCTGGAGCAGATCGGCAGCGGACTCAGGGAGCTCTCCGCCCTGCCGGAAAAGGCCCAAAAGGCCGGGCCGAAGCTCGCCGCCGCCGGGGCCGCCGCCGCCGGGGCCGTCGAGCAGGCCATCGGCAACGTGGGCAAGCCCGGCTCGCCGCTGCCGGCGGATCCGGCCAAGGCGCTGGCCAAGCTCGCCGCCGACGCCGCCGTCATCGCCGAGAAGGCCCAGGCCGCCCGCCGAGAGCTGTCGGGCTTCAACGAGGCCGGCGCCGGGTACGTCGGGTTCGCAAAGGCATGGAAGACCGAGCAGGGCTCACTTCCGGGCTGCTACGCCCGGCTGGCGGGCGCGGCGACGGACCTGGCCAGGGAGGCCAAGGGCATCCGCGCGACGGTCAAGGTGGAAGTCCAGAAGCAGGTGATCCAGCAGTTTCGCGTGTACATGGCGGAGATGAAGTCCCTGGCCGACAGTTGCGTCACGGGCATCGGCAAGCTGCTGGAGGAGCTGACCCGGCTGGACAAGCCCACCCGGGAGGTCTTTGCCGAGGCCAAGAAGAAGGACTACCTGAAGGTCGAACTGGACCCGGTCAAGGCGCTGCTGGTGCGGGCCTCCGTGCTGAAGAAGCTGAAGGAGATCGACAAGGACAAGAGGCCCGTCGCCAAGCAGGTCCTGAAACTGGAAGAGCCCCAGCGCCAGGCGCTGAAGGCGCTGGCGGCGCTGGAGCAGGACGAGAGGGACGCCCTGGCGGAGATGCTCAAGGCCCCTGACGAGGCCCAGTTTCGAAGGGCCCTCTCCGACGCGACGCCCGAGCAGCAGGAGGACCTCCAGCATCTTCTGGGGCTGGTCGAAGGGAAACGGCTGGCCGCGCTGCCCCTCCTGGCCAAGGGCGTGGCCGAGGTCCTGGAGGGCATCGAGGAAGCCCTGAAGATGGTCGGGCAGGACCGGGCCCGGCTGGCGGCGATGCTGAAGGAGGT
>CAZNSB010000812.1:0-2064 GCA_964575155.1 uncultured Planctomycetaceae bacterium
GCGACTGGCGGCGCACGTTCCGGGACGAGCAGATGCCTTTCGGCATCGTGGAACTGACCGCCGGCGGCAGTCCTCAGACGCCGGAGAACTTCGAGCGCATGATGATCGACGCGGCGCCCTGTATCCGCGAGGGGCAGGTCAAGGCCTGGCGCGATCTGCCAAACGTCGGGTTTGCCTGTGCGTACGATCAGCAGGTCCCCTGGTACCACCCGCACAAGAAGGTGCAGTTGGGCGAGCGGATCGCCCGGTGGGCGCTCGCGACGCAGTACGGCCTGAAATTGGGGTACGAGCCCGCCGTGTGCACGTCCTCGGAGAAGGTCGAACGGCGCATGGTGCTGACGTTTGACCGGGCCGTCCAGACCCACGACGGCCGCCCCATCGAGGGCTTTGCCGTCGCGGGCTCAGACAAGCGATTCTATCCGGCCAAGGCGCGGTACGTCGTGATCGGCAAGGACGACAGGGGGCGGGACCGAGAGGATCGCCGGAAACTGGAGGTCTGGAGCGATCTGGTGCCCGACCCGGCGGCGGTGCGATACGCGTGGGCGCGGAACCCCCTGGGGAACCTGGTGAACTCGCAACACCACGAGCGCATCCTCCCCGTGCCGTCGTTCCGCACGGACCACTGGGACTGGCGGGATGCACCCTTCCCTGACCGCGGAACGCCCGAGGCCAACGAGCACCGCGAGTGGCTGAACAACCTCCGCAAACAGGCGGAAGAATGGGCGCGCCGACGACCGGCGGAGGAAGCGGAGGCACTTCTGAAGCAAGCGAAAGAATAGAAAGGCGATCGCATCCACAAGAGTGGTGTCGGCTCTGGCGACCACGGGGGCTCTTGCCTGCAGCGATCTTGCCGTGCTGCCGGACGGTGCCGTCTGTTGCCCGTGCGAGTCGGACGGCTACCGAGGCGGCGCGGGCATAGGAGGCTCGGAGCACTGCTACGTCGGCTGGGACGGCACCAGGGCGTACATCCTCACCGCCGCCCTGCCGCTCGAGAAGGTCTACGCCACCGGCTATGCGGTCCGACATAGATGTTGTAAAGTGCGTTCGCGGCGGGCCCGCCTCCGGCGGGTGAATCTCCGCACCCGCCGCCGTCCATCGGGTTTTTGCGCGGTGGTTGCGGAGAACCACCGCGCAACACTTATGCCGGACCGCATAGTAATCATACGGCATGGCATTCGCACAGCAGAGGGCATCAAAATGCGGTTTGCCTACGCGGTGACTGTCGGCGCTTTCGTGTTGACCGCGACGGTCCCTGGTCTATCCAGCCAGGTTGTGGGAAGTCAGAGAGTGCCCACCATCAGAGACAAGACTCTCGTGGCCTGGGTGTACCTGGCCGACCTCACGCAGCGCGGCGGCAGCGTGTTGACGTTGATCGATGACGCGGAGCGGTTTGATGCCATCGTGTTCGGGGAGAAGGTGCGGGGCAAGTGGATGGCGGGCAGCGATTACTTCAGACGAACACAGGGCGACCAGTCCGCCTACCTGCCGGAGACAGCCGACGCCAACACGATGGTTCAGATGGCCATCGTCTACAGGGGCAATCGGATCACCCTCTACCGCGACGCCAAGCAGTACGCCTGCTACGCGATCGACAGGCCGCAATCCTTCGGGCGCGGCACGACGGTCTTGATGGGCTTGCGGTACCTGGGCTCGATGGGCGCCATTGGGCCGTTCGCCGGCGCGGTGGAGGAGGCACGTATCTATGACGTGGCTCTGGACGCCGAGGCGATTGCGGCCCTGGAGCCCAGCAAACCGTCCGACCCCGGACCGCTCGGTCAGTGGACGTTCGAGGACGGGACGGCCGGCGATTCCATGAAGACGTTTCCCGCCGGCCAACTGTGTGGCGGCGCGCGTATCGCCGACGGCAGGCTGTGGCTCAACGGCAAGCACGCCTACGCGATCAGCCAGGGCGTGACCGTGGACAACCAGTTGCTGTTCTTCAAGGCGAGGTCGAAGCAGACCGGCAACATGTGGGACACGTGGCTGTACCTCCACGAGG
The DNA here is from genome assembly GCA_964575155.1 of uncultured Planctomycetaceae bacterium. Classification (GTDB taxonomy): domain Bacteria; phylum Planctomycetota; class Phycisphaerae; order SM23-33; family SM23-33; genus CAZNSB01. The sequence goes on from CAZNSB010000812.1 coordinate 2,000, forward strand.
GAACGTACTGCCTGTATTACCTCGCGAAGCAGAGCCGCCAGTGGGACAACATCTCCATGGCCACC
>CAZNSB010000813.1:0-2060 GCA_964575155.1 uncultured Planctomycetaceae bacterium
CGCTCATCCGCTCGTCGTAGTGCTGCCCGGTGTGGACGAGCACCGGCTCGATGCCCGGCGCGTTCCCATAGGCGTCCATCAGGGCGGCGATCTTCATGAAGTTCGGCCGGGCACCCGCGACGTTGATGATCTTCATGTACACCTCGCACTGCCGCCTGCCGGGGCGGCGGCGTCGTCCGGACCGCCCCGCCGGGCCACAGACACTCTATCGGCCGGTGCCGGCCGGGGCGTGACCGCAAGTCCGCCGGCCGGTGGGCAGAGCCCCCTCGGCGCGCCGGTCGGCGTGCGGGAAGCCGCCCGCCGGTCCGCGGGTCGTTCGCCGAGCCGCTGCCTTCGCGCACGCAGACAGCCGACGCGGCGACAGGTGGGTGTTTGCAGGACTGTCCGGGACGGCGCTTACCTGTCCAGCAGCGGCCGGGGGAGGCTGGGGAGCTTTCGCTTTCGGATGGCGCCCCACGGCCAGAGGACGTAGCCCGCTCGCCAGGCCTCGCGCGTCAGGGTCAGCCTGCGGACCACCCGCAGCGCCCCGACGGCCATGACCGGGGTGGCAAGGAGCATTCCCGTGGCGAGGTACCGCGCGAGATAGATGGTCATCGTGGACAGACCCCACGCGGCCAGGAAGCTCGCCAGGCCCAGCCCCGCCGCCCAGGCGCGGCGGCTCCGCAGCGCCGGCACCGCGCCCAGCAGCAGCAGCAGCGCGAAGGGGACGTTCACGAGCAGCGACGCCCGCTCGTACCGGCCGCTGTCGGTGTGGTACCACGACTTCAGGGCCCGGCGGAGAATCTCCACGGAGTGCACGATGGGAGAGCGGGCTAGTTCGCCCAAGTGCCTCACTCCGCGGATTCCTGCGGGGTCATCGGCGGCGCAGGCGGCCTGGGCCGAACCGGCCAGATGGGACTGGGCCAGGTCCCCGAGGACAATGACCTGGCTCTGATGGGCGTATACGTAGACCGACCAGGGGGCGATGACCAGGCAGAAGGCCCCGAGCATCACCGCCGGCCGCGCCACCCGCACCAGGAGCCGGCCCTTGAAGAAGATCAGCACGTACACCAGCAGCGCGGCCAGGAGGGCCATGGCCGCCGGCCTGAGGAGCCCGGCGAAGGCGAAGAGGGCCCCGGCCAGGGCAAAGCACCCCAGTCGCTTGTGCTCGTGCCCGCGGTAGGCGGCGTACAGTCCCCAGGCCAGGAAGGTCAGGTAGGGGACCTGGACGAAGGCGATCTTCGAGAGGTACAGGAGGGGCGGATACAGCCCGGCGAGGAGCCCGGCGGCGATCGCCAGCCTCTTCCCGGCCATGCGGTAGCCCAGCAGGAAGACCGCCAGCACGGTCAGCGCGTTCCAGAGGACGTTGCCGGCGACGATGAGTCCGGTCAGCCCGAGGCCGGAGGCCCGGCTGACGGCCATCAGACCGGCGACGTAGTAGGGATATCCCGGCGGGTAGTGCACGAGGATGGAGCCGTCGGGGAGCCTGGGGCCGTTCCCGGCCAGGATGGATTCGGCCGCCGGGCCGTAATACCTGGTGAAGTCGATGGAGTAGACGGTATACGTCATCCGCCTGACGAGCAGGACGCCGACGGTCTGTAGGGGCAGGACAATGGCGAGCACGATCAGGGCGGAGCGAAGAGCGCCCTGCCGGCCACCGTGAGCCTGTCCTTCGGCACTGGCCATGGGTGCCTCGGTGCCGGTGTTCCGCGCACCGGCGGTGGTCACGACTTCGGACCAAGCTAAAGCACAAGCCGAACCAAAAGAGCTACACCTCTGGGCGCCCTTCACCGCGAGCCTCTCCGGCGTAGCGCGAGCCAAAGCGCCTGAGGCGAGCCGAACAATAAGCTGATCGCAGCGGACAGTATACCCCGTTCTCGCCGTCCTGTAAAGGCCTAAAATGGCCTTTTTTCGGCGTTATTGCACCTTTCGGCCCGGCGGGGCTCCCCTGCCGGCGCCGGGGCCGATCCACGCGGTTTTTCGCAGTGGTTTGCCAAGAAAGCGCTTACATGCAGCTTTCTCCCTCCCCGTTTCCCGGCGCCGCGGGCGGGGGGGTCTGCGGGGCCTGTTGGGCTCCGGGG
>CAZNSB010000814.1:0-2059 GCA_964575155.1 uncultured Planctomycetaceae bacterium
GCATCCCCTCGAGGGGGTGGGTCGGCTGGTGGGGCTGACGCGGCAGGTTCAGCGGGCGTTTCCCGACCTGACCGTGCTGGGGGTGGGGTACACGTGGCTGCGTCAGTATTTCCCGTACTTTGCCGCCGCCGAGGTCGCCGCCGGGGCCGTCACGGCGGTCGGGCTGGGGCGGGGGGCCCTGGCGTACCCGGGCTTCGCCGCCGACCTGCTGGAGACCGGGAGGCTGGACCCGCAGAAGGTCTGCATCTCCTGCGGCTCGTGCACGCAGATCATGCGCGACGGCGGCCGGGCCGGCTGCGTCGTCCGCGACGCCGACGTCTACGGGCCGATCTACAGGGCCGGACGCTTCCGCGCTCCCGACACGCTCCGCCGCCTCGCCGACCGCTGCCGACGGTGCGCCGACCCGCCGTGTCGGGAGGCGTGCCCGGCGAGGGTGGACGTCCCGGCCTTCCTGGACGCCGTCGCCGACGGCGATTTCCGACGGGCCTACCGCGTCCTCCGCGACCGGCTCCTCCTGCCGGGGGCCTGCGGGGCGGTCTGCCCGTCGGAGATGACCTGCGCCGCCGCCTGCGTCAAGGGCGTCCTGGGCGAGACGCCCGTGCCCGTCGCCCACATCCATCGGGAAGTCGCCGCCCGCGCCGTCGAGGCAGGCTGGACCGCCCTGAAGCTCCCCGCGCGGGCCACCGGCCGGCGGGTGGCGGTGATCGGCGCGGGCCCGGCGGGGCTGGCGTGCGCGGCCGGTCTGCTGGAGCGCGGGCACGCCGTGGTCGTCCTCGATCGCGCAGGCGAGGCCGGCGGGAAGATGATGAGCGTGATACCGACCTGGCGGCTTCGGCGGAAGGAGCTGCGGGAGGAGATCGCCGCGGTCTTCGGCGGGGTGGATCGGGCGAGGCTCCGGTGGCGCTTCCACACCCCCCTGGGCAGGGCCCACACGCTCGATGCCGTCTTCCGCGAGGGTTTCGACGCCGTCTGCCTGGCCTTCGGGCTGGGCAATGCGCCGGCCCTTCTCGACGCCGCCGGCCGATGCGAGGGCGTGATCGAGGCGGGGGCCTTCCTGACCCAGCTCAACGCCCACCCCGACCACCGCGTCGCCGGCGACGTCGCCGTCGTCGGCGGTGGGAACACCGCCGCGGACGCCGCCGCCCTGGCCAAGGCCCGAGGCGCCCGCGACGTGTATCTCCTCTACCGGCGGGGGTGGCAGGAGATGCCCGCCTGGCGGGCCGAGAGGCTGGCCCTGCTCGACGCCGGCGTCCACCTCCTGCTCCTGGCCCAGGCGAGGGGCTACCTCGCCGACGACGCCGGCCGGCTGACGGGCGTCCGCGTCGTGCGGACCCGCCTGGGCCGCCCGGACGCCACCGGCCGCCGCCGGCCGGTCGAGATCCCCGGCAGCGAGTTCGTCCTCCCGGTGAGCCTGGCCGTCGAGGCCCTCGGAGAGGCCCTCGACGATGGCCTGGCCGACGTCCTCGCCGGCGTGGCCCTGGCCGGCGGGGTGGTGAAGATCGACCCGGCCACGCACGCCACCACGCGGGAGGGCGTCTTCGCCGCCGGCGACCTCGTCAACGGCGGCACCACGGTCGCTCAGGCCCTCGCCGAGGGCCGGCAGACGGCCGTTGCCATCGACGAAGCCCTTTCGGCCCGCCCGAGGCGATAGGGCGGCGTTTCCGCCTCCGGCTGCCGGGGCGGTCCGGGCCAGGAGGGTGCCAGGAGAGGAGGATCGTAAGCCATTTCGCCAAAGAGAGTTCTGCGAGGGCCCCCGGCCCGTCCCGCCCGCCGACCGAACCGCTCATTCGGAGAGTTTTCCCCAAACCGACCGCGCGCAAGTTAAGACCCCCCCCGCCCGCGCCGATGTCTTGTCTGGGGCGGCCCCAAGTCCCCGAAAGGGCGCCGAGTGAGGGCGGTCGGGGGAAAGGAACAAGACGAATGGTTACCGTTTCTGGCAGTGGATACGCGGAGTTCGAATTCTTCAGGCCGGCGGCGGCGAACGTCTTCCTCGCCGGCGACTTCAACCAGTGGCGCGCCGACCAGCTCAGGATGGTCCCCGGCGGCGACGGGCACTGGG
>CAZNSB010000815.1:0-2058 GCA_964575155.1 uncultured Planctomycetaceae bacterium
CGTCGAGCAGGAGGAGTTCGGGGTCGTTGACGAGGGCCTGGGCGAGGCCGATGCGCCGGCTCATTCCCTTGGAATACTCCCGAAGTTGGCGGGCCCGGGCCCGACGGTCGAGGCCGACCATCTCCAGCAGTTCGTCGGTCCGCCCGCGGCGCTCGCGCGGTCCCAGGCCGAAGAGCCGGCCGTAAAAGTCGATCGTTTCCTCGCCCGTCAGGAACCGGTGGAGGTACGATTCCTCGGGCAGGTACCCGATCCGCTGGTTTACGGCGCTGCTGCCGGGCGGCAGGCCGAGGACACGAGCCTGGCCGGCCGTCGGGAAAACCAGGCCCAGCAGCAGTTTGATCGTCGTGCTCTTGCCGGACCCGTTCGGCCCCAGGAGGCCGAAGATCTCGCCCCTCTCCAGCGCCAGGTCAAGGCCGACCAGCGCGTGGACCTTCTGCCGGCCCCAGAAATCCCTGTAGACCTTCGTCAGGCCCTGCGTGACCACGGGATGGGCGTCGTCCATACCCGCCTCACAGACGTGGCACGCCCCGAGGCGTGTTGTGTCCCGGGGCAGGGGGGCTCATCGCGGCTTCTGCCGCTGCTTCCGGATGGCCTGTCGTTGGGCCTTGCGCAACTGGCGACGACGGCGCTCGCTGGGCTTCTCGTAGTAACTGTTCTTCTTAATCTCTTTGTTCAGCCCTTCCTTCTCGCACAGTTTTTTGAACCGCTTGAGCATCTGCTGAACCGATTCGTTTCCTCTCTGTCGCACCTTGAGCATCTGTGGTCGGCCGCTCCTTTCGCCTCTCAAGTAACCGGTCCGTCCTGCACCCAGGCCAGCATCATACGTCATTCATCGCCTCCAGGCAACCCCTTTGCCGGCCAAACCGTTCATCCCCGGCGCGACCGTCGCCCGCACCAGAGGAATGCCACATGCCCAGTGAACCCTGCCACTGAAGGCGTACGGCGTACGGCCTACGGCGTACGGTGCCCCAGCGGCACCCCGATTCTGGAAAAGGCTTATGGCTACCGGAATCCCTATAGTCCGATAATCCATCTTATGTTGCGCATCGCGTCCCGTGAGATGCGAGAAAGGCGGCTGCAAAGAAAATGGCAACACAACAGGCAGGAACCAGGCCGTGAGCAGCCACACGCCACAGCCAGCGCGGTCAGGCATCCAGGAGGTCGTCGTCGGAGATTTCGAGGACGTCGTCCTCGTCGTCGCTGGGAGCGGCCTCAGTGGCGGGTTGCGCGGTTTTCGGGGATGACCGGCGGCCTTTGCGGCCGGACATCTGTTCGAGGCTGGCCAGGATATCGTCCTCTGTGGCGGGGACGCGGGGCTTGTCGGCTTTGGGTTTGGGCTTGGCGGCCTGCTTGGGTTGGGGCTTGGGGGCGGTCGGGGCGGCGGGTTTGGGCGCAGGAGCCGCCTGGGGCTCGGCCTTTTCCTTCACCCCGTCGATCTCGACGACGAACGTCAGCGGGCCGATGGTGAGCTGGTCGCCGGGCTGGAGTTTCTGCTCCTTGATTCTCGTGCCGTTGACGAGCGTTCCGTTGCCGCTGCCGTTATCGCGGATGGCGACGCCGTTTTCGTCGTTGGTGATGTCGCAGTGCTGGCGGGAGACGCGGGTGGAGGCGATAATGAGGTCCCTGTCCTCGGCCCGTCCGACCGTGAGGGTGCCTTCCGGGACCTCCACCTGCTTTCCCTGGGGATTGCCCTTGATGAGGTGGAGTTTGGCTTGCATGGACGCGTCCTCCGACCAGAAGCGATGGTAACCTTCGGAACCCCACGCGGACGCTACCAGAAGTCAAAGGGCTAATCAACACAAAATCCGTGAGCGATCGCGCCCCCCCCCTCGGGCCGGCGCGGACGAGGCCACCGCCGGCCGATGCCGGGAGCCCAGCGGACGGTGGGCGGGAGGCGGCCGGCGCGAAAAGGGTTGACGCACCGCCGTCCGACCGATATAAGGGTTTCCCTTTGAGCGGTGCCGCGCCGCGTTCGGGGGCCTGTGACGTGCTTTGACCGTCCCGCGTGGGACCGCATCCCCACCGAGCACCAGATGCATAGGAGACGCGAACGATGGC
>CAZNSB010000816.1:0-1452 GCA_964575155.1 uncultured Planctomycetaceae bacterium
GCATGGCGCGGGGCGATCCCGCTTGCAAAGCGGGCGGGGGCGTGGTCTACTACGGCCTGCCCCGTGCAAAGGGAACGAAGGGAGCGAGCATGAAGGTATTGGTGACCGGCTCTGCCGGTTTCATTGCGGGCTACCTGGTGGAGGAGCTGCTGGACGGCGGGCATGACGTCGTGGGGGTGGACAACTACTCGAAGTACGGCCGGGTGGAGAAGAGCTATCAGGGCCACGACAGGTTCACGTTCGTGAAGGGGGACGCGAAGGACGGGGGGCTGCTGGGGGAGCTGGCGGGGGACTGCGATCACGTGGTGTCGTGCGCGGCCCGGATCGGGGGGATCAGCTACTTTCACGAGTTTGCGTACGACCTTCTGGCGGAGAACGAGCGGATCATGGCGGCGACGTTGGACGCGGCGATCTCGGCCTTCAAGCGGGGCCGGCTGAAGAAGATCACGGTGCTGAGCAGCAGCATGGTTTTCGAGAACGCGACGAAGTTTCCCACCCCCGAGAGCCACCTGTCGGAGTGCCCGCCGCCGGCGAGCACGTACGGGTTCCAGAAGCTGGCGTGCGAGTACTTCGCGCGGGGCGCCAAGGAGCAGCACGGGCTCCCGTTCACGATCGCCCGCCCGTTCAACTGCGTCGGCATCGGCGAGGGCCGGGCCGTCTGCGCCAAGGACGTTCCCAGCGGGAACGTCAACCTGGCGATGAGCCACGTCGTCCCCGACCTCATCCAGAAGGTCCTGCGGGGGCAGGACCCGCTGCACATCCTGGGTCAGGGCAACCAGGTGCGGCACTACACGTACGGGGGGGACCTGGCGCGGGGCATCCGGCTGTGCGTGGAGCACCCGGCGGCGGTGAACGAGGACTTCAACCTCTCGACGGCCGAGGCGACGACGGTGCTGGAGCTGGCCGAGGCCATCTGGAGGAAGATCAACCCGGGCAAGCCGTTCCGGTACGAGTCCGACCCGCCGTACCGCTACGACGTCCAGGTCCGCTCGCCCGACGTGGGCAAGGCCAGGGAGATGCTGGGCTTTGAGGCCACGACCACCCTGGACGAGATGCTGGACGAGGTGATCCCGTGGATCAAGGAAGCCATTGACGAGGGGACGATCTGAGCCCGTCGAGGGCGCTGGGGAGGATTCCAGGGCAAGCCCATGGTCCCCGGCCGAGAAGAACTGATCAGCGTGGTCGTGCCGGTCCACAATGAGGCGGAGAACATCGGGGCGTGTGTGCGCGGGCTTTGGCGGGCGTTGGGGGGCGCCGCCCACGAGATCCTGATCGTGTACGATCACGACGAGGACACCACGCTTCCGGCCGTTGCGGAGATGCCGGATGCGCCGGCTTCGGTCAGGCTGGTGCGGAACGACCTGGCCCCGGGGGTGGTGGCGGCGCTGCGGACGGGGTTTGCGGCGGCGGCCGGCGACGTGGTGGTGACCTTCATGGCCGACCTGTCCGACC
>CAZNSB010000816.1:1462-2052 GCA_964575155.1 uncultured Planctomycetaceae bacterium
CCGGAGGTCATCCTGGCGATGGCCCGGAAGGTCCGCCGGGAGGGCGCCCACGTGGTCAGCGGGTCGCGGTACATGCCGGGCGGGGCGCAGATCGGGGGCCCGTGGCTGAAGCGGACGCTCTCGCGGCTGGCGGGGCTGTCGCTGCACTTGCTGACGCGGATCGGCACGCGCGACCCGACCACGAACTTCCGCGCGTACTCGGGGGACTTCCTGGGTCGGGTGGAGATCGAGAGCACGCGCGGGTTCGAGATCGCCCTGGAGCTGACCGTCAAGGCCCACCTGATGGGCCTGAAGGTCGACGAGGTGCCCAGCACCTGGCGGGACCGCGCCGCGGGCGAGAGCCGCTTCCGGCTGTGGGACTGGCTGCCGCACTACCTCCGCTGGTACGCCAAGGCGCTGGTCGGGTCCTTCGGCTTCTAGGGCGGCGGGGCCTCCTGGGTGGTGGCGATCTTGACCCCCGTCCAGAAGGGCCAGGTCTCCGGGGCGACGCGCCCCGGTCCCCGCCGCGTCCGCAGGATCAGGTCCATCCGGGCGGTGGTCCGGAACGAGCGGCTCAGCCGTTGAAACCCCCTGTCGGAAGGGACCTTCCG
>CAZNSB010000817.1:0-2047 GCA_964575155.1 uncultured Planctomycetaceae bacterium
TCCTGGCCGTTGAGGAACGCGACCTCGATCACCGGGAGGTCGTTCGCGTCGGCCAGCAGGTACCATGCCTTGGCGCTGTTGCCGGTGTAACTGGCGTTGGCCAGGTAGCGGCTGACCTCGACGCGGAACTTGCCCTGGTGCGGGTTGGCCACGGGGTACTTCGTGCTGGCGGTGGTGTCCCGCAGTTCGAGGCTCTTGAAGAGCTGCGTCCCGAGGGCGCTGAGCCCGGTAGGCACCAGCATCAGCACCGGCATCACGCCGATGGGCTTGCCGTCGCCATCGACCTGGTCCATGAAGGTGACCTCGGCCTTCGTCAGCCCGTCGATGGTCAGGGCGGTGTCGGCGCCCGAGATGTAGTTCTTGTTGGCCGTCTTGAAGAAGGCCGAGTTGCCCAGGAAGATCGTCCAGAACACGTCGTTGATCTTCAGGCCGCTTCCCCGGCCGAGCTTGCGCGGCACGGTGGTGATGGCGCCCAGGTCGTCGTTGATGATGTCCCGCCGATCGACCGATAGCAGCAGGCCGTAGGTGTCGGCCTTGTTCGTGTACGACTCCTCGCCCAGCGTCCCGTGCTTGAGCTCGCCGCCGGGCGCGACGATCTCGTATTGGTCCTTGCCGATCAGCCGGTAGCTCGTGACCGTCTTGAAGTCGCTGACGTTGCGGACGGCACAGATGTTTCGCCAGACGCGCTCGACGCTGAAGAAGCCCTCCAGGAGGAACTTGTTGGCGACGTTCGACAGGATGCCGCCAACGTCGATCGTCGAGAACGCCGCCTCGACGCGGTTGGCAAAGGCGAACCGCAGCACGGACCGGCTGTCGCGGAAGCTTCTGCCGGTGTAGCCGTTGGCCCACGCCGCCTCCAGCAGCAGCTCTTGGAGGCCGATCCCGCCCCGGAAGCGGGTGTCGGCGGCCTCGACGGTCTTCTCGCCGTGGGTCTTGAGCACGTCGTCGCCGGTGATCCCGCCGGTCATCAGGCACGCGGCCTCGAGCACCTGGCCCGTCACCCCGTCATCGTCGCGCACGTGCACGGCGGGCGCCTTCGGACGGGAAGCCCGAAGGACCTCCAGCTCGCAGCGCGTGGCGTCCCAGCCCTCCTCGATGGCCTTCGCCTCGATGTCGGCGTGCTGGCCGTCGCACACACCCCGGGTGGCCGCGATCCGCTTGGTCTCGGCAGCGGCCCGGGCGCGCATATCGGCCACGGGATCGTCGATGGTGAGGGTCTGGGCCTCATCGGCCTTCGCCTCCACCTTGGTCGCCTCTTCCTGACCGCCGTCGGCGGTCTTCCTCTCGTCGTCCTTGACGTCGGTCTTCATGGTGGTCTCCTGGGTTGCTGCCGTCTTTGGCAGAGAATCCTGGGCGGCGACCTTGGCGGTCGTCCCGCCGTCGGCGCCGCTATCGACGAAGCTGATCTCCTTGAGCACGGCCTTGCGCACCACGTGCACGGGGCCCGTGAACTGCTGGCCGTTGACCTGCACCCGCCCGCCGGCGGGCACGAACTCGGCCTCGATGACCTGGGCCCCGATGCTCGCCTGCCAGGGGAACCCCTTCGCGCCGCTGCGGGCGACATCCCGGGCCCAGGACGTGTCCCGGCTGATCAGCCCCTCGGCCAGCAGCTTGCCGTCCTCAATGGTGATCCGGCGGGTGTGCCCCACGCCCTGGCGGCGCTCGTGGTCCAGGCGGATCGGCAGGTTCTGCGCGGGGATCGCCAGGCCGGCGAGGTCCACGACTACCGGGTGCGGGAAGCCCGCGATCCGCATGGTCCCGCCGGTGTAGGCGACCATGTTGAAGCGGGGCAGGTCGCCGGCGTCGCCCCCTGCCGCCTCGATGGTCGGCGAGGCGATCATGGTCACAAACTCAGGCTGCTTGACGTTTTTCGGCATCGTCATCTTCGACATCCGTGTCGTCCTCCAACTGGGCTGCCGGCGCGGCCGCGGCCGCCGAGAGCCCGAGCTCTTCCATGAGCTGCTTTTCCTTGGCCCGCTGGCGGAGCTGGACCTCCCAGTCCTTGCCCTGCTTGGCGTACTCATCCGCCAGCGTGGTGGTGTTGTTC
>CAZNSB010000818.1:0-2046 GCA_964575155.1 uncultured Planctomycetaceae bacterium
CTGCCACGCGAATCGGGGGGTTCATTCGTGTCTTCCTCTTCTTTCGATGATTGCCGACGCGGGCCGGCCAGGCTGGGCGCGGACGGGGAGCTGTGGGTGCCCCTGCTGGAGAAGGCCTACGCCTACTTCCGCTACGGGGAGAACTCCTACGCCTCCATCAGCGGCGGGTGGATGAGCACGGTCTACGGGGAGGTCACCAACCATTCGGCCCAGACCCGGTGGACCGGCGGGTCCGCCGCCGACCTCCACGCGTACCTGGCGGGCAACCTTGCCGCCGGACACGCCGTCACCGTCGGCAGCTACCAGAACGCCCCCTCGCCCATCGTCGGCCTGCACGCCTACATGGTCAAGTCGGTGCAGGGCAGCGGCAGCGGCGGGACCGTGACCTTCTACAACCCCTGGGGCTGTGACGGGAGGAGCTGGGACGGCAACTACAACGACGGGCTGCTGACGCTGTCCATCCAGCACGCCCAGCAGTGCTTCTCGGCCGTGGTCGTCTCCCTGGCGTAGGCGGCTCTGAGCGGGCGCGGCTCAGCCTTCGCCCAGGTCCGTCCGCACCAGCGGGGCGTACAGCTCCGGGCGCCGGTGGGCCAGGTAGTCGTGGCTCCGCCGCCGCACGTCGTAGTAATGCCTCGCCGAAAGCTCCGCCACCACCACCTCCTCGCCGGTGGAGGCGCATTCGGCGAGGACGTTCCCGTCGGGGTCCAGGATCATCGAGCAGCCGAGCGTGCCCTCTTCGCCGCTGCCGGCCTGGTTGACGAAGACGGCGAATACGGAGTTGTCGAACGCCCGCGCCCGCAGCCACGTCAGGATCCACTTCCGCGCCTGGGCGTGCGCCTGCTCGGGCGAGAGGTCCTCCCACCACCCCCTGCCCACCGTCACGTGGGGCATCAGGATGGCGTGGGCGCCCTGAATCGCCAGCACCCGATGGGCCTCGGGAAAGTGGTTGTCGTAGCAGATCAGCACCCCCGCCCGGAGCTTGCCCAGGTCGAAGACCCCCAGGGCGTTGCCCTGCTTGAAGTAGGCGAACTCCACGCCCGGCACGCAGTGGCACTTGCTGTACTTGCCCAGGAGCCCCTCGCCGGAGACGATCACGTAGGTGTTGTAGACTGCGTTGTCGCGGCGCAGCTCGGGCAGCCCGGCGGCGACGATGACCTTGTGCTCGGCGGCGATCTCCATCAGCCGACGGGTGGAAGGCCCCTCGGGGACGGCCTCGGCCACTTCGTAGGGATGCACGCCGGGCAGGCCCCACGCGGGGGGGATGCGCCCGGGCTCGACGACCTTCCCGCCGCCGGCCCGCTCCTTGCTCGTTCCCAGGTTCCACAGGCTGTATCCGGCGACGGCCTGCTCCTGGAAGCAGACGATCTCGGCCCCCGCCGACGCCGCCCGGGCGGTCAGCTCGCCGATCTTGGCCAGGTTGGCCTGCTTGTCCACGTGCCGGGGGGTGAACTGTGCCGCCGCCACTTTCACGTCCTGCATGACCGTTCCTTTCCCAAAGCCGCCCGCCGCGGATTATGCCCGATTTGGCGGATGAAAACGAACCCCAAAACCGGTAAGAAGGGGCCCGCCGGCGATATGTGGGACATGATCGCACAGCTCGGGCAGATCTTCTATCAGATCGTCCTGCCCATCCTGCTGCTGGCGGGGGTGGGGTTCCTGCTCCAGCGAAAGGGCGGGCTGAACATGGCCACGCTGACTCGGCTGAACTTCTTCCTCGTGGTCCCGGGGCTGATCTACTTCTCGGTGGTCACCTCGAAGCTTACGGGGGCCGACGTCGGCAGGGTGATCGCCTTCTCGGCGGCGATGCTGGCGGCGCTTGGGGCGGTCTCCTACGCGGCGGCCTGGGCCCGCCGCGTGCCGCGCCATCAGCGCCGGACCCTCCTGATGACGGCGATGTTCTACAACTCCGGCAACTATGGCCTGCCGCTCCAGGAGCTGGCGTTCCGCCCGGCGGGGATGGGCAACGCCGCCCAGTCGCTCCAGGTGTTCGTGGTGATTACGCAGTACCTCAGCAACTTACCGCTGGGGGGGGCGATGGCGGCCGGC
>CAZNSB010000819.1:0-2045 GCA_964575155.1 uncultured Planctomycetaceae bacterium
CAGCGTTCCCGGCGCCGACGAAGGCGAGTTCGCCCTGGTGGACGTGGATCGTGCCCGGCTGGACCTGGCCGAGGCCCTGGTGAAGGTCCTTCTGGCCAAGATGGGCAAGGCCGGCGGGTGGAAGGTGACGGCCACCACCGATCGCGCCGAGGTGCTCCCCGGTGCACACTACATCATCAACTGCATCGAGGTCAGCGGGATGGACTGCGTCCGCCTCGACAACGACATCCCCGCCCGCTACGGCGTCGAGCAGTGCATCGGCGACACCATCGGCCCGGGCGGGCTCTTCAAGGCCCTCCGGACGGTGCCGGTCTTCCTGGAGGTCCTCGCCGACGTCGAGCGGCTGTGCCCGGAGGCGTGGATTCTGAATTACACGAACCCCATGAGCATCATGTGCCTGTCCGCCGCCCGCGCGTCCGCCGCCAAGGTCGTCGGCCTCTGCCACAGCGTCCAGGGCGCCAGCCATCGCCTCGCCCGCTGGTGCCGGGTGCCCTACCACGAGATGAAGTGGACCTGCGCGGGGATCAACCACCTGGCGTGGTTCACCGAGCTGAGCGGCCGGGGGGAGGACCTGTACCCGGCCCTGAAGGAGCGGGCCCGGACCGACCCCGAGTTCGCCGAGCAGGACCTCGTCCGGTTCGACCTGATGGAGCACTTCGGCTACTACTGCACCGAGTCCAGCGGGCACGACAGCGAGTACCTGCCCTACTACCGCAAGCGTCCGGACCTGCTGAAGAAGTACTGCCGCGAGGGCTACCGCGGGGGCAGCGGGTTCTACGCGGACATGTGGCCGGGGGCGCGCCGAAAGTGCGACCAGCGGCGGCGGGACGTCATCGCCGGAACCGCCGACGTCAAGATCGAGCGCTCCTGGGAGTACGCAAGCTGGATCATCCAGGCGATGGAGACGAACAGCCCCTTCATCATCCACGGCAGCATGCCGAACGCCGGGCTCATTCCCAACCTCCCCGCCGACGGCGTCGTCGAGGTCGCCTGCCTGGTCAACCGCAACGGCATCACGCCCACCCACTACGGCGCCCTGCCCAGACAGTGCGCCGCCCTGTGCGACTGGAACATGCGGATGTTCGACCTGGCCGCTGAGGCCTGCATCCACAAGTCGCGAGACTTGGCCGCCCAGGCCCTGATGCTCGATCCGCTGACGGCGGCGGTGTGCTGCCCCGCCGAGATCCGCAAGATGACCGAGGAGCTCTTCGAGGCGGAAAAGGACTTCCTCCCGGGGTTCTGAACGCCGAGCCGAGCGCCGCCCGGACGCCCGCTGCGCCCCTGCCGGCCTCACCCCGGCGCGACCACGCGGAGGAGCTGCCGCCGGCCCGCCCCCGCCGGCAGGGCGATCTCCCCGCTGACCTCGATGCGCAGCTTGTGCCTTCCGGCCTCGCGCCGGGCCAAAGGCAACTCGGCTTCCACGGCCGGGGGGGTCTTGTAGAGGACGGCCGAGCCCGCGGGAGCCAGAAGCCCCCGGACGTTCCGGATGAGCTTCTCGGCGGGGGCGACGGCGCGGGCGGTGACGACGGCGAAGCGGCGGGTGTAATCGTGCTCTTTTGCGAGTTCCCGGCTGGTGCGTGGGGCGACGTGGACGCGTCCGGCGAGGCCCAGCTCATCGGCGGCCAGGGCGATGAAGGCGGCCTTCTTCCGGTTGGCCTCGACGGCGGTCAGGCGCAGGGCCGGGAGGGCGAGGGCGAGGACGACGCCCGGCAGCCCGGCGCCGCTGCCGACGTCGGCGGCCGGGCCAGGCCCGGCGAACAGCTCCGGCCAGGCCAGCAGCACCGCCAGGCTGTCCGCCACGTGCTTCAGGTAGAACTCCTCCGCCGTGGCGACGGCCGTCAGACGCGCCCGAGCGTTGTGCGCCCGGATCAGCCCCCAATACCGCCGACACTTGGCCAGGGCCTCCGGCCAGCGCCCCGCCGGCAGCCCGCACCAGCGCCAGAACTCGCCCAGTTGCCTGATGGCCTGCTCGCACACGCGGTTTCACCCGCCCGCGACCTCACCACACGGTGGACTGCTCCTCGTCCTCCTCCTCCTCCTCCTCC
>CAZNSB010000820.1:0-2036 GCA_964575155.1 uncultured Planctomycetaceae bacterium
AGCACCACGACAGGTGCGGGTAGCCGCCCGGCGGCGGGGGCTCGGGGCTGGGCCGTTCGGTATACGGGAACGCCGCGAAAGACTCCCCGTACCTGTCCACCAGCGGCTTGTCGAGCTGCGCCGCGGCCTCGGGGTCTTCCGTCAGCAGCCGCCGGTAGTAGCCGAGCTGGATCGACCACTCCCGGATGTCCGGATGGTCCATCTGGTGCCGGCCGGCCAGGAAGGGCGCGCCGTTGGCCTGCAAGGTGGACTCCAGGCTGTTGTGCGAGTGCGAGCCGCCGTGCTGGAAGATCACCCAGCGGTGTTTCAGTTCCGGGGCCATCAGCTTGTCCTCTTGATCCAGACGACCACCGTCTCGGGCGGGCGGTTGTCGGTCTGGCTGTGCTCCCAGCTTCCGTCCACGAACCCCTTGATGCCGGTCTCGCTCCAGCCGTAGTCGCCGACGCCGCCGACGATCCGCGGGTCGTGGTCATCGTGGTTGTTGCCCTTGGCGTTGTCGCCGTGCCACTTGAAGCCGTACGTCCCGCCGACCGCGGCGTAGTCCCCGTCCGGGTCGGCGTCGTGGTAGCCGACGAGCACCTGGCCCTTGTGCGTGATCGACCACCCCGGCGGGACGTTGCCGGCGTCCAGGTGAATCCGGACGGTCTCGTTCACCTTCCCGTCCAGCAGGCCGGAGGGGTTCACGAAGTCGCCGCCCGGCTCCCGCTGGTAGGAGATCACGTCCCCCTCGCGGACGTTCGGGTCCTCGCGCCGCCCGTTGCGGGGCAGCCAGACCTTGTGGGTCACGGCGGTGTCCGGGCTCGCGCCGTCCCGCTTGCACGGGTTGACGTTGACGTAGCAGCCGTTCCCCCTGGCCGTTCCGTCGGTGACCCACGCCGGGCTGGCCGGGTCCGAACCCGGTGCCTTGCCCCACAGCCCCGCCGGCGGCTCGATCCCGACCCGCACGACGGCCCATTTCGGGCCGGTGCCGCTCTCGGCCCACACGATCTGCGCCCGCCCCGTGTCGTACGTCCGCAGCTTGGCCTTGTCGGCGCTCTTCGTGTCCGCGTACTTGTGGGCCGCGTCGATCACGTCTAGGTAGGCGACGGTCAACCCGCTCATGACGCACGGGCCGAAGGCGCCGGACTTGATCGGCGTCAAGGCGATCACGAAGTCGCCGGCCTGATCGCCGCTCGGCGTCTGGCCCACGAGGGCCGGGGCGTTCTTGAACCCGTCGGGGTTGTCTGTCGGCGTGAAGGTCACTCCGGTTATCGACATGACGCCGAAGCGGTCCAGGTCGCCGCCGGTCGAGTTCTTGACCAGCATCACGTCGCGGTCGGACAGGATCCTGCCCCACTGGCCCGCCGTGCCCTGGCCCACCCCCTTGACGAACTCCACCGCGTCCACGAACTGGTTCCAGTCCGCGGCTCGGATCACCAGCGGATCTCCGGGCTTGACCTTTCTCATGGCGGATCACAAGGCGCTGAAGTCGCCGGTCTCGTACACCTGCTCCACGTAGGCCGCCAGCGGGCGCTTGACGATGGCCTTGGCCGTGGCGTCCTCGACGTCCTCGTACCGCACCCACAGGTATTCCCAGCCCTTCTTCGCCGGCACCGTGATGTCGCCCACGGCGATGTTGGTCCGGTTGGGGCTGGCCGCAAAGCGGTAGGTGATCTCCCACTGGCCCTTGCCGACGGTCTTCCCGCCGGAGGCCCCCAGGAACAGCAGCTCCCCGGCCTGGAATGTGATCGTCGCCCCGTTGACCGTCAGCACCACCTGGGCGTTGTTGACCTTGCCGGTCAGGGCGTACACGTCGCCGAGGTAGGCGGTCGTCACGCTGTCGAGGTACTTGGTCAGCTCGAAGTTGAAGACCGGCGTGGTGATGTCCACGCCTTCCACGTTGTCGGCCGTAACGGCGATGGCGCTCTTGAAGTCGGGCGCCGTCTTGCCCGGCGCGGGCGTCTTGCTGATCGTGGAGAGGCTGTTGGTGATGTGCTGGCTGCCCCCGCCGGTATCGAAGCTGAACCGCGTAGCGCTGTCCGACGGGTCCAGGGCGT
>CAZNSB010000821.1:0-2034 GCA_964575155.1 uncultured Planctomycetaceae bacterium
GCGCCAGGCAGAAGCGATACACGCGCTCCCCGACCAGCTCCGCCAGCCGGCCGAACGCCTCGCGGTCCCCGCCCGCCGCCCGCCACATCAGGGCGTTGGCCAGGGGGCGTTCCGTATTCATCCGTTCACCTGTAATTGACCTCAGCCGCCCCCGCGTTTACCGCAAAGTGGAAATTTTACCCCCAGGCGACGCGGGAAACGACCCAAACACGCTATCATGGGGGCGCCGCCGGCCGAGTCGCGCCGGCGCGTCTGTTATGGAGTCTGCGAATGGATGAGTTTCCGCGCACCGAGATCGGCGGGGTGAGCGTCTCGCGAATGGTGGCCGGATCCAACTGGTGGCTGGGGCACACGCACCAGACGCGGGCGCGGCACGCCTGGAACGTGGCCTGCCAGACCCCGGAGAAGGTCGCCGACGTGCTGGAGGTCTTCGTGCAGGCCGGCGTCGACGTGACCATGTCCCCGCCGTCGGACTTCCTCGCCCAGGCCCGCGACCGCGCCCAGCAGCGCACCGGGCGGAAGATCCACTGGATCGTCACGCCCTGGTTCCCCGTCGGGGCCGACGGCCCGGACTTCGCCGCCGCCGCCAGGGACTGCGACCAGTGCGCCGACTGGGGCGCCACCTTCTGCTGGCCGCATACCTCCGTGACCGACCGCCTGTATGACGGGCTGACCGGGGAGGTCCGCCACATGCCCCGGCTGAGCGAGATGATCCGCCAGCGGGGCCTGATCCCCGGGCTCTCGACCCACCGCCCGGAGGTCATCGTCGCCGCCGACAAGACCGGCCTCGACGTGGCCTCCTACGTCTGCATGTACAACTGCGCCGGGTTCCTGATGCCCGTCGAGATCGACTGGGCCCGGCGGATCATCCACGAGGCGAAGAGGCCGGTCACGACCATCAAGCCCATGGCCGCCGGGCGGGTGATGCCCTACGTCGCGCTGCCGTTCGTCTGGGCCACGCTGCGAAACATCGACCTCGTCACCGTCGGCACGATCACGCCGGCCGAGGCCCGCGAGGTCATCGAGATCTCCCTGGCTTGCCTGGAGCACCGCGCCGACCGCCGCGACCTCCAAGCCACCCGCAGCAAGAAGACGCTCACCGACCTTTGAGCGGCGGGAGGAAAGGGGTCCGGAAGGGGGTCAGGTACTTCATCCACCCCCGACGTCGTCAGCACGCCCCTGCCGAGGGCGATTAGCGTCGGCCAGGCCGTTGCCGGCCGAAGGAAAAAGCACCTGACCCCTTCCCGCTCACACCAGCCGCCGGGCCGCGCGCACCGCCACCAACTGGCACGGCAGGCAGTACTCGGCCGCCTTGCGTCCGGGGGGGAGGGTGACCTGCTCGTAGGCGGTCAGATGCCCCTCGGCCTGGTGATAGAACACGTGGCCCCAGAGGCTGAGGCGATAGTCCTGCCGCCGCCCCAGCCGCCAGAGGCCGTCGAGGTATTCCGCCAGCGGCCAGTCGTCGAGGCGGTCAAAAAAGCGCGTGGTGCCGCAGAACTGCCCGCCGCCGGTCAGGCGGGCCTGGAGGATCCGCTCGGCCCACGCGCGGGGCAGCATGCCGCTGGAAAGCAGCTCCGGCCAGTACCGGTAGTTTGTGTAGCTGCCGAAGCGGTTGGCGGTGACGCGCCCTCGCGGCCGGGCCGCGTCCAGGTCCTCGGGCGCCTCGACTGTCGGCGGGAGCCACCAGTCGTGCGTCTCGGCCGGCCAGCAGTCGTGGACGGCGTCGAGCAGGACCAGGCGGAGTTGTCCGGCGGTCACGCGAAGCGGCTTTGCCTGGTCCCGCCGGGCGAGCCCGCCGGCGAGCACCCCGGCCCAATCCAGCAGCCCGCGGGCGACCCAGGCGTTGTTGTGGAAGTACCTCGCCGGGCGATGGCACTCATCGGCCTCCGGCGACCCGTGCAGGAGCGCCACCGACCCGCCCTGCCGCGCCTGCTCCAACAGCCGCCCGGCGAGCCGACCCAGGGCATCGTGATTCTGCCGCAGCCACGCCCCGCTGCCGCCGCGCTCCATCAGCCGGGCGGCGGACGTCAGCAG
>CAZNSB010000822.1:0-2018 GCA_964575155.1 uncultured Planctomycetaceae bacterium
ACCCGTGCCGCCTCCGCCGCCGCCTTCAGAGTGCTCTTCGCGGTGGTGTGGCGAATGCCGGCAGTGTTCAGATCTTGCCACGCCTGTTGAACCTCGAGCCGAACCCCTTCTTCGAAGCGACGGATGTCGGCTTCGAAGGAGGCGGTCTCGTGGCGGGCGGAGGCGCGGTCCGGCGGGGCGGCGGTGACCCTCACGTCGGCCCGCCCGCCCGCGGGCAGCTCGCCGGCCGCCGGCGCGACCTGCATCCACGCCACGGGGCTGGCGACGCGGAACTTCAGCGCCGAGTGCGAGTGGTTGATCAGCAGGAACCCCCGGGCCTCCGACGCCCCCGTCGCGACGTTGAACGTCGCGAAGCCGGGGACCTCCCGAGGCCCGAAGCTGGCGGCGTGCCCCGGCCGGCCGAGGTAGTCGTAGGCCTTGCCGACGACGAACTCGAACACCTTCCCGACCCGGGCGGTGACCTGGACGGCGTGGGCCTGGCCGGTGGACAGGTCGGTGACGGTGAGCGTGCCCTCGGCGGCCTTGTCGGGGGGCAGGGAGCGGGTATCGACGCCCACGCGGAGCTGCCGGTGCCCGGCGAGGTTTCCCTCGGCCTGGGGGAGGAGGAGCCAGGGCCGGTCCGCCGCCACCTTCCACGCCCGCGGGCGGGGAGTCCAGTTCCTCAGCGTCAGCCTCAGTTCTCCCCTCCCGCGGGCGGGGACGTCGGCGTCCAGGGCGTAGCGGTCGAGGTCGAGGGGCACGGCCCGGGCGGCCCGTGCGGCCGCGGCGTATAGCCGGCGCGACCGCGCCTGCCAACCGACGGCGTACTCCTGGATCTGCACCCCGATCCGCCCCACCGGGAAGTACAGCGTGTCGCGGTGATGGCGCGTCAGCACGTCCCGCAGGCGGGCGGGGAGGCCCACCGGCAGGGCCTCCCCGCCGGGAGCGGGCTTTGCGTAACGCGCCAGCACCTGCTCGAGGAAGATGCGTGCCTCGGCCTCCTGGATGCCCTCCAGGAGGACCTCGCCGCGCTGGCTGGGCTCGGCGCCGGCGCGGGGCCCGGAGCCCTTTCCCGGCCAGAGCAGCGACAGGCACCCCATGCCGGGCAGGTTTCCGGCCCAGGCCCGGCCGGCGTGGCCCTGGTAGAAGACGCCGGCCCAGTAGTCGGCGCCGATGCGGGCGATGCCCCGGCAGCCGGCGACCAGCGCCCGGTCCATCAGCATCCGGTAGGCGAACGGCGGGGAGTGCCCGTTCGCGCTGACCACGCTGCACCCCGCCCGCGGGTTCAGCAGGTACAGCTCCCGCCGCCGCCAGCCCCCCAGGCTCGTCTCGGTGATCGGCACGCTGTAGATGAACGAGCTGGCGGTGAACGCCTCCCCCCACCCGCCGGGGGCGCGGTTGGGGGCGTGGCTGCCACGGGCCCAACGCACCGCCTCCGGCACCGCCTTCGCCAGCACCGGGATTAGCCCCGCGTCGCCGATCCCGTCCCACCCGTACCCCCAGTACAGCGACCCCCCCAGGCCGCGCGACCGCATGTGCTCGTACACCGCCGTCGCGAAGGCCTTCCAGTCCCGCGCGTACGTCGGCGACGACGGCGACAGGTCCAGCGTGACGATCTTGCCCGTCG
The DNA here is from genome assembly GCA_964575155.1 of uncultured Planctomycetaceae bacterium. Taxonomy (GTDB): domain Bacteria; phylum Planctomycetota; class Phycisphaerae; order SM23-33; family SM23-33; genus CAZNSB01. Next base: position 1,607 of record CAZNSB010000822.1, read on the forward strand.
GTGCCTCGACGGCGTCGACGCTGGCCTTGGCCCCCGCCGACGTGCCGTGGGCGACCACGAAGCAGACCGCAGCCGGTTTGCCCAGGTGCCTGACGGCCAGGTCGAGGTACCGCTCCAGCGTGCCCAGGTCCAGCTCGATCTTCCCGTCGCGCCGGACGATCCACCGGATCATGGAGTCCTTCAGGTTCCCGAACTCGGTGTACTGGATGACGGGGACGAAGAGCCACCGGCTGCCGAGGCGGGCCAGTTGCCGGAAGCTCCTGCCCAGGAGGGCGAAGTGCTCGTCCGACCAGAGCTCCGCGCCGTAGTGCTTGGCCACGCCGTAGGGGCTCTGCTCAGCGGCCAGGAAGGCCTGGAAGTGCCTCGGGTGCGGCACGCGCCAGGCGAGGACCTCCAGCTCGACGGGGACGTC
>CAZNSB010000823.1:0-2015 GCA_964575155.1 uncultured Planctomycetaceae bacterium
TCAGTACTTGTCGCAGCAGGAGTTGACCACCGCTGCGTAGTTATGCAAAAGGCTGAGGCGCAGAGATCCGGAGAGCAACCCGCGATTTTCGATTTGCAATCTGCAATCGTTGCGGTAGCCTATTTGCATGGTCGCGGGGGCGATACATCTCGATAAGTTTTCGCGTCCGCCCGGTTACGTGCCGCCGCGCCGCAGGGCGCCAAAAACGGGTAGCGTCCCTACTAAGCCGCGATCGTAGGACCCGTGTGCCTAACCCAAAGTATAAATGGAAGGGCTAATTTGCTGCGCGTTCCACCAGAGCAATATGAGAGAATCCGGGATGGCTAAGATTTGGCGCTTATTTCTGTGGACGGGGTTGTTCTATGTCATTGCCACGTATCTGTGGTGGGTTCCCTTCCTGATAACAGCAGAAGGGCGAGTCATCATGTGCGCCGGCCTCTACGCCGGCATAGCAGTCGCCCCGGTCTCAGTTCCGTCGCTACTGTTGTTTGAATTATTTTCCGACTTGCTAACTCTCTTGGTGACTGGCAAGTCTTTCGACGCGACCACGCTCAAGCACTGGTCGATATTCATCGGCATTCTTGCGCTGGTGCAAGGTATAGGGCACATCCTCCTCTGGTTGCGTTACCGGAGATCCGCGCGTAGCAGGTAGGCTGGATGCAGTCCGGGGTTCGCTGAGAAGCCAAACAAATAGGTGTGGCCTCTGGCGATCAGTTCTGCCAGACTCATGCCGCCGGAGGCGGCCGTTAGGAGACAGGACGATGCGGCCCGTTCGTATCCCCGGCACTTCCTCTCCGGATGGAGCTCTCGGGAAGGGCGGGCAGTTTCGGATTGACAGTGGCCGGGGGGCCTTGTCAAGTCATGGTGCGGTGCGGGCCGGCAGCCCGCGCCGACGCAAGAGGCCTCGGTGTTGCAATGACACGCCAGCCGAAATCACTGGGAGACTGGCAGCGGATCGACCAAGGCGGCAGCCTGCTCGGAACGGGGGTGGGCCCGACTGACTTCAAGATCGCCGCGCGGAAGTACGGGCGTCACTTTGCCAGATACCTGCACGCCGCCGGGTTCGTGGCCGACAAGCGGACGCTGGACGCAGCGTGCGGGACGGGGTACGGCTCGGCCTGGCTGGCGCGATCGGCCCGCCACGTCCTGGGCGTGGAGCTCGACGAGGCCGTGCTGGCCAAGGCGGCGGAGCGTTTCTCGGCGCCCAACCTTCGGTTCCGGAGGCACGACCTCCATGAGCCGATTCCAGCCGATGAACCCTTCGACGTGGTTGTGAGCTTCGAGACGCTGGAGCACGTGACGGACCCGGCCGTGTGCCTGGCGAACCTGGCCGGATGCCTGGCCGAGGACGGCATCGCCCTGATCTCGGTGCCCAACGGTACGCTGGAGCTGTCCGGGGGACGGGACACGCATCACCTGACGTACTTCTCGGCCGAACAGTTCCGGCAACTGCTCGCCGGGGCGTTCGAGGACGTGGCGCTGTTCAGCCAGACGTTCCGCCGAGGGCTGAAGCACTACCTGCGGCTGTGGACCGGGCGGGGCTGCCACCACGCTGAGGACTACCGCTTCGTCCCCGGCACGTCGGCGGCGTCCAGGACCTGGCTGGCGCGCTGCCGCCGGCCGAGGCGCCCCTGAGCCGACGCTAGGAGCCCTCCGCGCTCATCTTCCGGCACAACGTGGGGTTGTTGTCTCTCAGCAGCAGCCTGTCTTCCAGGACCAAGGCGTCGAGGTGGCTGGCGACGAACCCCTTCAGCGCCTCCCGCGCGGTGCAGATGATAGGCTCCTCGTGCATGTTGAAGGAGGTGTTGACGATACTGGGCAGGCCGGTGCGGTCACGGAACCTGGCGACGATGTCGTAGTAGAAGGGGTTCTGCCGGCGCGAGATGTACTGGGGGCGGGCGGTGCCGTCTACGTGCACGACCGCCGGTTGCGTCCGTTTCATGAAGTCGGTGCAGTCGTAGCAGACGGTCATGAAGCCGGCGGTGTAGGCGCTCTTCAGGCCGTTGATATAACAC
>CAZNSB010000824.1:0-2014 GCA_964575155.1 uncultured Planctomycetaceae bacterium
CAGTTGGACCTGTGGGGGGGTGTTGCGAACGCGGACCAGCTCCGCGCCGACGGGCAGTCCCAGCCGCTGGCCGACGGCCTCGGCCAGGGCGCCCGAGTGGTTCCACCCCCGCCCCAGCCGACGCACCCAGTGCATCGGCACGGGCACGACCACGTCGGGGGCGGCGTCGGCGAAGCGGGCGGCCGCCGCCTCGGCCAGCAGCCCGCCCAGGCGGCCCGCCGCCGCCGGGCGCCGGCGGTACTTCAGGCCGTGGATGCCCTTCCGCAGCGGGCCGGCATACGGCCCGACGCGCGCGACCTGCCCGAAGCGGAACATCGTCTCCGGGCAGGCCCAGCAGCCCTCCTCCCCCGCCCGCAGGCCGGGGCCCACCGTGCTGCCGCAGCGCGGGCAATACTCCAGCGCCGCCAGCGACAGCAGCGCCGCTGCGCAGGGTTCGCACAGGCCCTCGCGGGTGGGCTGGTTGCTCCCGCAGCAGGCGCAGGTCTCCGGCCAGAGGAGCTGGAAGACCGAGTGCAGGATGTCGCCCGCTGCCGAGAGCATCGCCGATCCCCTTGCCGGTGCCGATTGTGCCTGCCGCCGGCGGCTTGTCAAGGGCAGACGCTGCTCGCGCAGCGTGTGACACGGCCGCCCGCCGGCAGGCGGGCGCCCATGCCACCCAACGCCGTGAAGAATCATGACCGAAATGCGCACGCAAGATATTGAGCCGGTAGGTCGGGCAGGTGCCCGACCTACCATCTGCGGGGGTGTTTCAGAACCCGACGCGGCAAAATGGTACCGATTTGCCGCTGAATTTTCTCGAAGAGGGCTTGACAAATGGCCGGATCGCGGTTACATTACATCGGTCACATCGGTCAATTCCCAGCGTAGCGGACCAGTTCACAAGGGAAGGCAGGGACACTGAGGAAACGGAGGCTGAAAATGGCTAAGAAGACTGCAACTCTGGCATTGTTGGTGTGCGCGCTGGTGGTGGCCGGGCCGGCGCGGGCGGCGGACTACGACGACATCGCCGACGGCGACTGGGACGCGGCCGCCACGTGGCAGTGCACGGCCTCTCCGGGCACGACCCCCGGCAGCGGGGACACGGCCGAGATCAACGCCCAGACGGTCACGGCGAACATCGTGATCCCCAACAGCACGATCGTGGACGTGCAGACCGCCGGGACGCTGAACCTCGTCTCCGGGGTCACCCAGACGAACACGGTCGGGCTGACCGGGGGGACGCTGTACGGTGCCAGCGGGGCGGTGATGAACGGCGCCGTCCAGGTCGGGGCCTCCAGCAACCTCAACGGCCCGCACGCGTGGCAGAACTTCACCTTCGGCGGGCCGGTGATCAGCAACACCACCGCCGCCCACACCATCTCCGTGGACTGCGGTTGGACCGGACGCGCGAGGGAGGGCCGCGGGGTGGTCCTGACCGCGGCCTCGCCCAACTACAACGGCGGATGGAACGTCACCTACGGGTGCCTCCTGCCCGACGCCGACGGGGCGCTGGGCAACGGCACCGTCACCCTCGGCGGCGGGGCCTCCTGGGGCACGCTGGCCTTCATCCACGCCGCCTCCGCCCAGAGCGGCGCCGGCCCGTCGGCCATCACCGTCAACAACAACGGCCGGCTGACCTTCTACGTGAACCTCACCATCGACTGGACCAACGACCCGGTGACGACCTTCAACACCGGCGGGCAGATCCAGGGCGACGGGGGCACTGTCCAGTGGCACGACCCCGTCCACATCGCCGGGGACATGGAAGCCGACGCTGGCTACACCGAGTTCCAGCTCTACGGGCCCCTGACCGGCAGCGCCGGGATCGCCGTCACCAGCGGGCAGTTGAGGCTGAGCGGCGACACCAGCGGCTACACCGGAACCATCACGGTCAACGGCGGCCTGCTCGCCAGCGCCCACGAGCTGGCGCTGAACAACTGCCCGGCCGTCATCGTCAACGCGGGGCGCTTCTTTCCCATCGCCACCCCCACCACCGTCGGCTACACCCAGCCGGTGATCACCATCAAGTCCGGCG
>CAZNSB010000825.1:0-2001 GCA_964575155.1 uncultured Planctomycetaceae bacterium
GCCTCCGACGGCCGCAATTCCATCGAAGAGATGATCGAGGCCTGCCGGGCGCTGGGCTACAGGTACATGGCCATCACCGAGCATTCCAAGGGCCAGATCCAGGCCAACGGCCTGGACGAGGACCGCCTGGCCGAGCACGTGGCCGCCATCCGGGCCGCGGCGAAGAAGCACAAGGACATCACCGTCCTGACGGGCATCGAGGTGGACATCCTCAAGGACGGGCGGCTGGACTTTGCCGACGACGTGCTGGCCGAGCTGGACTTTGTCACCGCCTCGCCGCACGGGGCGCTGTCGCAGAAGCGCGAGGCGGCCACCCGCCGGCTGGTCAAGGCGATTGAGAACCCGACCGTGGACGTGATCGGCCACCCCACGGGCCGGCTGATCAACCGCCGGCCGGGCATGGAGATCGACATCGTCAAGCTCGCCCAGGCCGCCGCCGCCAACGACACCGCCCTGGAGATCAACGCCCACCCCTGGCGGCTGGACCTCCGCGACGTCCACGTCCGCGCCGCCATCGACGCCGGCGCCAAGCTGCTGATCTGCACCGACGCCCACGAGGCGTCAACCGACGGCCAACTCTCCTACATGCGCTTCGGCGTGGCCACCGCCCGACGAGGCTGGGCCGCCGCCAGGGACGTCGTCAACACCTACCCCCCCGCCAAGCTCAAGAAGTGGCTCAAGCGAACGTAGGGTGGGCCGAGTCCCGATGCCGTTGATCGGGACGAGTCCCACCTTTTCGCGAGGGGGATGGTGGGACTCGCGGGGCTCGTCCCACCCTACACCGGCGGCTTCTCGGTGGCCTTGCGCTTCTTTCTGACCTTGGCGGTCTCGGTGGAGAACTGGCAGGCGAAGCCGAGGGCGGCGGGGACGCCGATGAGCAGGCTGATCAGGGAGGGGTTGCCCTCCATGTGCGGGCGGAGGGACCCGGCGATGCCCTCGTGGGCCAGCGCCAGCGAGCACAGCCCCGAGACCGCCATGATCGCGCCCTGGACGGAGGTGAAGATCATGACGGCGGCCCGGAAGGCCAGCCAGGCCAGCATCCCGATGGCGATCATGCCGATGACCCCGCCGGCCCAGGCGTGCTGGCGTAGGGCGTCGCGGTGCAGTGCGTTGGCGACGAAGCACCAGAGGGCGAACCCGATCAGCGCCCCGGCCAGGGCCCCCATGAGCCCGACGAAGTACTTGATGGAGGGATACGCCAGCACGCCGAAGAGGACGGCCCCGGCCAGGCCCATCACCAGCGGCATGTTGGTCGAGCCGATGCGCTCGCCCAGGTACATCCCGCAGAGCCCGCCGAGGGCGGCGGCGTTGGCGATCACGAACAGCTTGAAGTACTTGAAGCCCCAGATCATCAGGGCCACGCCCCCCAGCACGAGCGCGACCGCCTGGAGCGTGCCCAGCTCCTGGAGGTCGGCGACGAACTGCTCGGGGGAGGGAAAGTCCAGCTCGGCGATGTAGTCGAAGACCTTCTGCACGCCGGTGCCCGCGGGTTGGCCCTGGGCAAGGATCATGACCCACCGCCTTCACGCGGCTTGCCGCCGGAGGCGCCCCCGCCGGGCTCCGTCTCGGCTTTCCGGCCGCGGGCCCACTGGCGCCACGACTGAAACGCCAGCCCGATCACCGCCAGCGATCCGGCCGCAACGGCCGCCGGCACGATCATCCCCCTCCGCCACGGATTCGCCCACTCCGCGCGGGAGGCCCACAGGAGCATCCCCGCCCCGGCGACGACCGCCACCGACCCGACCACCCCGGATGCGAGGATCAGGCTCAGCCTTGGCAGCAGCAGCCCGAGGGCCACCCCCAGAGCGGCCAGCCCGGCGGCCAGGGCCACGCCCGCCTGCTGGCTGGCCCATATCTCCTCGCCCCAGTACCCCAGGTAGTCCGCCATGTGCCCGCACCACTCGGAGAAGTCGGCGATCGGGCCCGGATGAAAGCCGGCGCCGGCGGCGCCGCCGACGAGCCAGACCGCCACCGCCAGGGCGGCCAGGCCCAGGACCGCCC